>NZ_JMKI01000036.1 GCF_000712295.1 Synergistes jonesii
TAACGGATCTGATGGACGATGCAGCGCTGGACTTCGGCCTTGGGATATACGGCGCTTATCGCATCTGCAAAGCCTGTCAGGCGTCGACGGAGATAATGAAAATATCTTCGGTGCCGCGATTACGGATCTCGTTAAGGACACCGACCCAGTACTTGGCGCTCTCATTTCCGCCGACCCACAGGCCAAGGACTTCACGATGCCCGTCCAGTCTTGTCCCAATAGCAACATAAACGGCTTTCTTGACGGTTCGGCCGTCCTGCCTCACATTGAAATGCACGGCGTCCATAAAGACGACTGCATACTTTTTGGCCAGCGGCCGGTTCTGCCATTCTTTGGCAATCGGCAGAATTCGATCCGTCATTCGCGAAATCATTTCAGCAGAGGCATCCACACCGTAGATAGACTGCAGGTGAGCCGAGATATCCCGGGTCGTCATGCCTTTTGCATACATGGACAGGACCTGATCCTCTATATTTGAGATATCGGTCTGGTTCTTTTTGACTGACTGCGGTTCGAAGTCACCCTTGCGGTCTCTGGGGACGTCGATCGGGATATCTCCGGCCGAAGAGGTGACTGTTTTAGGGCTGTAGCCGTTGCGGCTGTCATCTGTATGCTTGTTCTTGTAGTCATATTTGCTGTAACCGAGATGGTCATCCATCTCGGCTTCCAGCATCTGCTGGATCGTATCTCCGAGAAGATCCCTCAGCATAGCCTGTACGTCCTGGGCGTCTTCCGGTTTGTAGTGGGAAAGGAGACTCTGAATAAGCGCTTTTCTTTCCGGTGTCAGTTTTCTCTGTCTTGCCATAAAAATATCCTCCTGGATTGAATTTATCTTAACACCAATCCAGGAGGCTTGCTTTCTTCTCTATGGAGTTTACACAGAATTTGTTATACTCTCTCGCGTGCAGCTCCGCGCCACGGCTTGACGTTATACCCCGTACTTATTGCCGATCTTATCGAGAGACAGCCTCCAAGGCTTATAGGCGTCGGCCGCCTTCATCTCGCCCCAGGCGAGCTCGTTCATACCGCTAGGGGTGGCGTTGGCCGACATGAAGGCGTCTATATCATCCGTGCAGTCCATGCGCATGAGCTTGGAAAGGGCCTCGTTCATGAAACAGGTGTAATCCATGGCCGATCTGAAATCCATCCCCCTGCTCATACACCAGCGGACGATTTCTCCAACCAAGCCGTAATAGGGGACCATTACGCCGGTGACGGCCGCCAGCACCTCAAGATCTTTCTCCCTTTCCACCTTGACGATCGCGCCTACGAGGGAGAGCAGGCTCTCGCTCAATCCGTCGTCGCCGAAGAGGACGACGGGGCCGATCCTGCGGGCCGCAAACGAAAGAGGCACGGCCCTGACCATAGCCTGCGCCGGAGAGAACCATGGCGCCGCCTGGGCGAGCTTTACGGCGGCGGCCAAATGAATGATATGATGCCGTCGCTCGAACTTCAGTCTGGGTGCGACCTTTTCAAGCGCCGTCGGCACTATCGCTGGAACTATTACCTGCGCATTGTCTACGACCTCTTGGTCCGAAGAGACGACAACTATACGATCCGGGTAGTCCGCCTTCACCGCCTCGGTCTTCTCGGTGTGGTGGTCGTAGACATAGACCATGCCCTTGAAGCCGTCGGACGAACAAAGCCCACGCGTCAGCGCTGAAGCTATGCCGCCGCAGCCGATGAATCCCACATCTGCTTTTACACTGTCGTTCATAATTGCACCTCCGTTTTTCACGCTGTCAAGCGCTACAGCTGCTTGACGAAATTATAGTCTTTGTAGACGAACATATCGGTGGTGAGTATATCCTTCTCATACTTCTCAAGCATCCCCCTTATCCGATCCGAATGCTTCCTGTACATGGCGACCATAAGGGAATGTATAAGCGCCATCGCAGAGGCGCTGGCATCGGCGAGGATTATGTACTTCTGCGGCGTCAGCAGCGTATACTTTGCGAAGGGTACGATAGGAGACAATTTGCTGTCGGTCATCCCTATAACGGGGACTTTTTTCTCCGAGAGCATCTCCGTTATCGTCTGTACCTCCTGCGAATAGCGCGGATAGCTGAAGACTAGCGCGCATGATTTTTGCCCGGCGTTCCTCAGCAGAGAGAGAAATTCCATGTCCCTCTGGCTGACGACGCGAACGTTGTCGCGGAAACCGCACATGAAGTTGCCCGCGTAGAAGGCCAGAAAATTATGTATCGGGCCGCCCACGAGCATCACCTGATCTGCCTCAAAAAGCATCTCCGCGGATTTTTCAAAAATTTCCTGCTCCATGTTTTCCAAGGCCTCCCGCATGAGCTCCATCTCCAGATCAAAAACCTTTTGGTAGACGGAGTTATTTGAATCGAGATAAGGCTCCTGGCGGAATTTCATTTCTTGATTCCTCAGCGTTTCCTTGCGCAGCTCGGTGTGAAAATCGGCGAAGCTCTCAAACCCCAGCGTATGGACGAAGCGCGTGAGAGTGGCTTTGCTCACCCCGGCGCGGCCGGCTATCTGCGGCGCGTTCATCATCGCCGCCTCGAAGATATTGTCTACGATGAATTTACCCAACAAGTTTTGCTTCTTGCTGAGAGTTTCAGAGATGGAGAGGATTCTTTCGCTGATGCTCATCTTTTCCTGGCTCCTTTGGCTTTAAGTTGTCGCATTGCTGAACTTAAATTTTAAAGGCCGGAAACATCAAAGTCAACGAACTGCGCTGCCTCTTAATACGCGATCTTCAGCTGCACCCCGTTCAGCTTTTCGAGGGGGTATATTTTGTTTTCCATATCGCTGCGCGACGGCGGCGTCAATTCGGGAAAGGGGACCGGACGCCCTAAATTTTTGTAGGTTTCGATCCCCAGCCTGTGATACGGCAGGACCTCAACGACGGAAAGGTTTTTCAGCCCCGAGCAGAATTCCGCCATCGCTTCGTAATTCTCAACATTGTCGTTTACCGTTGGGACGAAAGGGACTCTCAACGTGATATTGGTCGTGCCGGCCGCGTCTATTTTCCTTATATTTTCGAGAATGATTTTATTCTCAGCGCCTGTATAGCGAAGATGCTTCTGCGCGTCCATCATCTTTAAGTCTATAAAGATATTCGGAAGATAATCAAGCAGCGGCCTTATCGTCCTCCACTCAGCGAAGGCGCAGGTTTCGATCGTCCTGTCTATTCCCAGGTCGGCCGAGCCCTTCAGCACGGCAAGCGCAAATTCCGGCTGCATCAGCACCTCGCCACCGCTCAGCGTGACTCCTCCGCCGTGGTGGAAAAAGATGTCGTCTCTGGCTATCTCTTCTACCAGTTCGTCGGAGGAGAAGTCCCTGCCGTAGAGCCGCACCGCGTCGTGCTGGCAGATCTGCACGCATCTGCGGCAGCCGCTGCACCCGCCGCCAGAGGAGATCGTTCCGCGCTCCGCGTCGCAGAGTATCTGCCCCTCGGGGCAGACACTCTCGCATTGTCGGCAGAATCTGCACAGAGAACGGACGAACCCCACCTCGAAATAGACGCTCTGTGACTCAGGCGTCGAACACCATTCGCAGGAGAGGGGGCAACCCTTGAAAAAGACGACAGTTCTCAAGCCATGGCCGTCTTTATTCGACGAGCGTTCAATGCGCAGTATCCTGCCCTTGACTGCCATATTTTTGTCCTTACTCCATTTCCGTGATCATCGTTCTTGAAATAATGTCGTCCTGGACATTCTTGTCAAGTTCCACGAAGAATGCTGTGTATCCGGCAACCCTTACAAGCAGCCCCTTGTAATTTTCAGGGTGCTCCTGCGCGTCAAGCAGCTTCTTTTGATCGACGACGTTGAACTGCACGTGGAAGACGCCCAGCGAGCAGAGCCCTTTGAGCAGGCTCATCATAGCCGCCATTCCTTCGCTGCTCTTGAGGAAATCCGGCATAATCTTCATATTGAGCAATGTGCCCTGCATGAACCTGTCGTGCGGAATGTTTGATATCGACTTTAAGATCGCCGTCGGTCCCTCCATATCAGTGCCGCACATCGGGCTCAGGCCGTCGCTGAGCGGCTTCCACGCCACGCGTCCCGACGGCAGCGCGCCGACTTCGAGGCCGAAAGGCGTATTGCCCGAGACTGGAAGTATGCCGGGGCTCATCGTCCCCATATGGCTTCTGTAGCTTTCGATCTCGTCCGCGATAAAGGTGAAGAGCTCGGCCCCCATTTTGTCGACCCATTTGATATCGTTGCCGTATTTTGGCGCATCAAGGCATAGCTTGCGGATTTCCGGCTCATTTTCAAAGTTGTCGGCGAGCGCGGTCAGCAGCTTCTCCATTGTTATCTTCTTCTGTTCGAAGACAAGAGTCTTCACTGCGGCCAGGCTGTTGATCAGGTCTGCGACTCCAATCATGTCGATCCCGTTGCCGACGTGATATTTTGCTCCGCCGTCCGTATAGTCGACCGCGTTTTCAACGCACTCGCGGTGCGTCAACGAAAGCGTTGGCACGGGGCGCTTCTTGCTGATAAAATCGCAGATATGGCTAGCTTTGACAAGACACTTGATGCCGTAGCAGATCTGCTTCTTGACCGCTGCTTCGAATTCCTCATACGAAGAGAAATCCGTGGGATCCCCCGTTTCAATCGAGATGAGCCTGCCGTATTTGCGGGAGACGCCGTTCAGCAACGTGAGCTCCACCATCTCGCCGAGGTTCAGGTCGGCGAAGGCCGTGAAGCCGCACATCTTACCCTCGAGGTTCGTCTCTACGCAGCCGCAGGGGTTCCAGTTATAGGCCTCGCGAAGCGGCACTCCCTTGTTCATCATCATCTGGGTGCCGACCTCGTCGCAGTGGAACGCTGGGAAGCCCGTACCGAGGCTTATGAGTTCTACGATCTTCTTTAAGAAACTGTTGGGATTCTTGGACATGCTGTAACGGACGGAGAGCGACGGTTGGTAGAGCTGGACGTCCATCGTTGCCTGCAGCAACATATAGGAGACTCCATTCACTGCGTCGCTTCCGGTATGATCTATGCCGCCCGCGCAGATATTCTGAAACATCGGGTATCCGGCTGAGAACTGAGCCGAGACGTAATCCTGGAAAAGGCAGGGCTCCGAGAGCTTGACCCAGAGGCAGTCAAGTAGCTCCTGCGCCTCGTCCTGGGTTATGCGTCCGGCCTCGAGATCCGCCTTATAGAAAGGATAGAGATACTGGTCCATCCTACCCATGTTATAGCTGGCCGCGTTTTGCTCCATGATTATCACGATGTGGTAAAGGTAGGCTGACTGCACGCCTTCATGGAAGGTCTCAGCTGGATGCTCGGGAACCTTGGCGCAGATCTTTGATATCTTCAGCAGCTCTTCCTTACGGCGCGGATCCTCTTCTATTACAGCAAGGCGAAGCGCTTCTTCCGAATAGCGCCTTGCAAGCGCCACCACGCCATTGGCCGAAGCCAGCAGCGCCTTGTAATAGATGATCTTCTCGTAATCTCCAGGTACCGCGATGTCGAGCTTCTCCATCTTTTTTAAGATACGTTCGCGCACTGCGGCTATCCCTTCGTTGATGACGTCGGTGTATCCTGCCGTCACCTCGCCCCAGCCTCTGACGAACTTTCTGTCGGTGAACACCGCCCCGCACTCCTTGAGCTTCTTCACATCCTCTGGGACCTGAGCCACCCAGTTTTCATAGATGGATTTGCCCTTCCAGAAAGGTTTTATCACTTCTCTGAACAGTTTCTTTTCCTCTTCCGAAATATAAAAGGGATCGTAGCGTCTGGTGCTGATCGTCTCCAATTCGTTATCTAAGACTGACCAGCAGCTGTCGGCGGAGACGATGCCGCCGCGTATCTTGCTGCCCGAACAGCCGACTATCAGCTCCTGCGGCCAGATGGTGACGCTCTTGTGCTCGCACTGATACTGGACGCCCTTTGCCTTTTGGAGGACAAGAGGCAGCCCCTCCGTCTCTTTGAAGCTCTCCGTAAGCAGCTTTGCGCACTCAAGGTCTACCTCCGGGCGGGTGTTCAACACTCTTTCCTTAAGGAAATCGATTCTTTTCATGTAATCTTTTTGCATATGGATTACCTCCCTGTGTTGTCAGATGTCTATCTGTTTACCAAATAAATGACATTTAATGAACCAATTATCCCAATATCAGCTTCGGAAGCCACAGTGCAAGGTCGGGGAAATATGTGACGGCTATCAGAGTAGGCAGCCAGCAGGTGACGAGCAGGATTATGTCGGTCTTGAGCATCCCCGAAAGCGGAGTCTTAGTCACTTGGATGCCGAAGTAAAGGGCCGGGGCCGTCGGCGGTGTCAGGAGCCCGATAGCTACGTTTACACCCATGATTGCAGCAAAGTGTATGGGGTCCACACCGAAACTCTGGACGACGGGAAGAAGGATCGGAGTGCCTAGGAGCAGGCAGCTCGTGTCGTCCATTATCATTCCCATTATCAGCACCACTATATTTACACCTAACAGAATTACATTCTTGTTGTTTGAGAAGCTTCTTAAGAAGTCCGCGATCAGACCGGGCATATCTTCCATGATGTAGATACGGCTGAGCATCATTACGCAGAAAATCATCACCATAATCACACCTGTGGTGGAGGCGGTCTCGACAAAGGTCTCGTACAGCTTTCTGAGCGTTAATTTTTTGTAGACGAAGAATCCTATGGGGATGGAGTAGATTATCGCGACAGCGGCTGCTTCGGTAGGCGTAAATGTGCCGCTGTAGATTCCTCCGAGGACGATGACGGGCATAAGGATCGCGGGAAGTGCCGAGAACGTGTCGTCTCTTGCCGCAGCCAGGAATTCTCTGGGCGGCATCTTCGCGCGTACCTTGATATTAGGGTCTTTTCTCAATACTATCAGGCTCACGACCGAGAGCAGGAGCACAAGCAGCAGCCCCGGACCGACTGTGGCGAGGAAACACGCAAGAAGCGGCTGTCTGCCGGCCCATGAATAAAGGATCATGTGGGCGCTCGGCGGTATGAGCAGCCCGAGAGGACAGGCGCATGTGATCAAGGTCGCGACGTAGTCCCTCGGATATCCGGCCTCCTCAAACCTCGGCATCATAATGCTGCTGATACACGAAAGCGTCGCCAGGCTGCTGCCGGCGATGGAGCCGAAGGCTGCGCAGGCCACGACCGCGACGACCGCAAGGCCGCCCTTTATACGGCCGACAAATATCCCGACAAAATTGACGAGTGACTTGCCAATGCCGCTCTTTTCCATAACAAGGCCGACGGCGATAAAAAGCGGGACGCAAAGCAGTACTAATGAGTTGCAGACGCTGTATCCGTACTTCATAAGAAAACTGCTTTCGTAGCCGCCGGCATGAATCATGAAAAGGGCGGAGAGGACAAAAACGTACGGCAGGTATATCCCGCTCAGAAGACCTAAAATAATTATTCCAACCGCGACTATAAGCATCAGCGTTCTCCTCCCACCATACCCAGGCCATCGTCGCCATTGTTTTCATAGATGTCCTCTAACAGCTGAACGACAACGTAAAAAGCCATAAGCACAAATCCAACGGTCACGGCGCACATGGACGTAATGAGAGGGATTCCCCAAGCGGATGTGGTAGGCCATATATTTATACCGTTGATGATATATGCAATCGAAAGCCTCATGGTCTCCAAAGCGACAAGCACTTGGACGACGTCGGCAAATATCCTCAGAATTCTTTGTCCGCGAAGCGGCAGCATCCTCTCAAGAAGGTCCACTTTGACGTGCTCGCGCTTTTCCATGGCATAAGAACTGCCGATAAAATACATCCAGAACGCGGATATCATTACGATTTCATCAAACCCGAAGAGGTCGACTCTGAGGATGTATCTGCAGACGACTACGAGTCCGAGAATAGTCACCATCGCGCATGTAGTTATAAAAAGTATATATTCCTGTATACGGAGCAGTAACTGCCAGGGGCTTGATCTCTTTAACTGCATCAGACGGTAAACAATCTCTTCGCTACTCATGATATTTCCTCCATAACCTTTTAATCCGCCTGGCCCATACTTCTGAAATGGCATAGGCCAGGCAAAAATCATCTCGCTTATTTTTTCCCCGATAGTACCTTCTTCTGGTTTGCAACTACGGCGTCTTCAAGAACCTTCAGTGTATCCTTGCCATAAGTGTCCGCGTATTTTGGCCAGACATTGGCGCGTATCTCGGCGCTACGTTTGATGGCTTCTTCGCTTGAGTACCTGATAACCTTTACGCCATGCTTCTCAAGTTCATCCTCGTACTTCTTTTCAGTTCCTCTAGCGACGGGCAGCCATTTTTTTATCTGGAAGGCGATGCAGTCCTGCACGATCTTCTGATTTTTGGGGCCGAACGATTCCCACAGCTTTTTGTTTATTATGAGCCAGCCGGGGGTTGACCCCATGTTGTTCGCATCAAAACATTTGATCATATCGCGGGCCTGCAGGTAGGCGTCCTCTGCAGGTATATTCGAAGCGCCGTCTATCTGTCCTGTCTGCAGCGCGCTGAAAACTTCAGAGTAATCCATCGTCACGGTGTTGTACCCCATTGCGGTCGCCATATCGCGGACAGAGGGCATTGCGGGGACTCTTAGAGAGATATTTTTTTTCAGATTGTCCTTGGGATTTTTGGGGACTTTGGAAAGGATGAATCCTATGCGAGGGTCAAGCCATCCGCCGAGGCTTACAAATCCAGCCTCATTTGAATATGTTTCGATGATTTTGCAGAAAGGCGACTTAGGGTCGAGAAACATAAGTTCGTACTCTGGAAAACCCGTGGTGCACAACCCCGGGAGGTTTCCGATATCGAGCTTCGGGTGATATCTTTTAGTGAGCCACGTGAAAGACGCGTCTATCGTTCCCGCACGGACTTCTTCAATTGAATCTTCATAAATGCAGAGCTGCCCCGAAGGGAATACTTTGAAATCGATTTCCCCATCCGTTTTTTCCTTTATCATCTTTACCAGGTCGACGAGCGCTTTGCTTGTATAGCTATCTGAGGGATATGGCGCGTAAAATTTCAGCTTCCTGGCGGCGTGGGCCGCGTTTTCACTTATGATTATCGCTAAAGCGGCTATCATCACTATGCTGCAGACACAAATAACCTTTTTGATATTATTGATGTTCATCGTACATAAAACCTCCGTCTTTATTTTTTAACCTGACAAAAACATGTAACCACAGCTACGGCGCTGGATAGCGACGACAGGACAACTCCCTCCTCTTCAATAATATATTTTTAGCCGTATTTCCTTGCACTCTTAGATTAACATAAAGAAACAATAATTTCAAGAGCATTTTGGTAATTTGATATTATTATTGATATTCATCATACATACGGACCTCCGTCCTTACTTTTTTAACCCCAGATAAATGAGCGTAACACAGCTGTAGTGCTGAATTCTTAAGGCAGGATACCTCTCCTCTTCGATATATTTTTAGTCATATTTCCTTCCCTTTTAGGGTAACATAAAGAAACAATAATTTCAAGTATATTTTGGAAAAAATATTTGGAGTCCCGCGGGGGGTTGAGCGGGGAAAAAATGCGCTCCGCGCGCCGTTCACGCAGAGTGTGTGTAATTACTGAAAATACCGGGGCGAGGCTGCGAAAGAAGCCGTATTGAAGACGGAACTTCATAGCTTTGCGGCGTGCGCAGGTTTTGCGAAAGATTTTGAACTCGGCTAGGGCGAACTGATAGCGACGATATGTCCGCTTTTCTAAAAATATTTTATCTGAGGATTTCGTACTCGGCTAACCCTCCGGCGCGACGGCAGACTCGGTAAGCGGCGCGGCAAATCAGAGCAGCGCCGAGCCTAACGGAGCGGAGAAGAATGTCAGCGCGTTTTTCTCCTGGCCTCGAAAAATTTCCGCAGCAGTTCCGCGCATTCAGCGGCGAGCACGCCGCCAGTCACTTCGCATCTGTGGCTCATGCGCGGGTCGTGCGGGATCTCGTAGAGCGACGCGCAGCCTCCGGCCTTCGGATCCTCCGCGCCGAAGACGATCCTTCCGACGCGGCACTGCACGAGGGCGCCTGAACACATCACGCACGGCTCGAGCGTGACGTAGATGTGGCAGTCGTCGAAGCGCCAAGAATTTATTTTTTTTGCCGCGTCGGAAAGCGCGTTGAGTTCGGCGTGCCCGAGCGGAGAATTGCCCAGCGAGCGAGTGTTGTGCCCGCGCCCGATTATCCTGTCGCCGCACGCGACGACCGCGCCGACGGGAATCTCGCCACAGCTAAGCGCGAGACGAGCCTCCGCAAGCGCTTCTCTCATATAGAAAGCGTCGTCCATCTGTGGCGCCCTCCTTTATCTTGTGCTATACTTTACCACGATTCAAGCGTGCCTGTAGCTCAGCTGGACAGAGTGCCGCCCTCCGGAGGCGAAGGTCAAGAGTTCGAATCTCTTCAGGCACGCCAGTTATACTAAAAGAATGTGGGGCCATTTAGTAAGCTTCTCGTTTTCGTTTCGCACAGATCGTGTGTGGCGGCAACCACGCAATGTCGGTATTTCGATGCTTCTTTGCTGTGTACTGCCATGTTTGCTTCATTTTCTTTTATTTTTAGCATGAAACAGACCGGTGCCTACGCAGAGCGACGACAGCGCGAGACCTGCGAAGAGCGGGTCGGAGGGAAGTCGCAGCGCAGCCCACAGCAACATCGCGGCCAGCCCGCCGGCGCTCGACGCGAGCGCCCACGACGGCGGAAGCGCGCCTGGCCTCAGTATCGCGACTATCAGAGGAAGGAATGTGCCAGAGCCGCGCAGTCCCATGCTCACAAAGCTCCATTCAAGAATCATGCTGCCGGCTCCGCCGATCGCACAGAACGCGGCTATAGATATCATCGCCGTGACGAGCAGCTGTTCGACGCGGCCGCCGCCTTCATATTTCCGCTTTACCGTTGCTGGAATGAAATTTTTCGAAATATTCGTCGCAACTCCGAGTATCAGCCCGGCAGCGCAGCCTATGACGGTGATGAGTATGCCACCCCATATCAGGCCGCCTACGAGCGGCGGGAAGTTGTTCGCGATGAACCATGAGAGCGCCTTATCGGGAGATACGTCGACGCCGGACGCGCGCATCGTTAGCCCTATCCAGCAGCCGAGAAGCCCCATCTGCGGCATCAGCAGCGCCGAAGTGAAGGCTCCTGCGCGCGCGCTGCGTATGTCTTTTGCCGCCGCTATTGATTGAAGGTATATCTGCGTTGTGAAGACGCCGACGATCATCGACGCCAGGCATCCGACCTCGGGGAAGAAACCGCGCCCGAATACGTTGAACCACGGCTGAAATGACAAATCGACGAACGGGGCCGCGCCGTTGCGGAAGGCGGCGGCAGCGGCGCATGTTACGAGCACGACGCAGAGTATGATTATTTTTGCCTCGCCTAGAGCTGCAAAGCTTTTTATGCCGCCGGACGCGATGAAGCCCCATATCGAAAGGGCCGCGACGAGTGCCGCGAGCCACGCGGGGATCGGAACGACGCCGCGTATCAGGGCGATGCACGATAAAAATTGTGCGCATACGGATATGAAGGTCCCGAGCGACGACGATACGGTGGCGGCGAGCGCTATCGCTTTGCCGCGATCGCCGTAGCTTTTTTCAAGGTAGTCGGCGACGGTCGTTATCTCCGACGCGCGCAGCTGCGACGCGAAGCGCAGTCCGAGCATAAGGCAGCCTATCCCGCCGCCGAGAGTGAACCACCACGCGGTCATCCCATAGCCGTAAGCCATCTGCACCGTTCCGACCGTCGACGCCCCTCCTACGAGCGCGCCGAGCAGTATGCCGGTCACGCCGGCCGCTCCGGCTTTTCTGCCGCCGAGGCTGTAGTCTTTTTTCCCGCCGCGCCCGCCGACGACGACGCCCGCTGCTATGAAGAGTGCGAGCAGCGCGAACGCGGAAAAATAAAATAAAAGCATCGAAGTCACTCCTCGTTGAATTTCCTGAATATATTACAACATTTTGCAGAAAATGGTGACTGTTTTGCGCACTTGTTTTTCTTACCGCTCTTTGTTATTCTTTACACAATATATTTGCGCAATGATACGCGGCAAAAAGTTTTCTGGGGGGCATGGAAAATGAATTTGCAGGAAATGGCGTCACTGCTTGACGCAAAGAATATTTCGACGGAATTTGACCTCGGCGGCATAGAGGTGAATCACGCTTACGCTTGCGACCTTATGAGCGACGTTCTCGCCTTCTGTACGCCGGGGACTCTTCTTCTGACAGGGCTGACTAATGTCCAGATCGTGCGCACGGCGCAGATGCTCGACATTCCCGCGGTGATTTTCGTGCGCGGCAAAGTCCCTCTTGAAGAGACGCTTCAGCTCGCAAAAGACAACGACATTCCCATTCTGGTCACTAAGCACACGATGTTCGAGGCGTGCGGCATTCTCTATGAAAATGGCATGAAGCCTATAGTGCGGGATCCGGAGATTTAACAGATGGGCGCCCCTGTCTGTCTCGAATACAGAATTGAGGGGAACGATTTTATGGTTGCGGGCGCGGCCTCCAATAATATTAAAAATACCCTCAAGATGTTGGGAATACCTTCCGATGTGTGCAGGCGCGTTGCCGTCATTACCTACGAGGCGGAGATCAACCTTGTCATTCACGGCGGAGGGGGAATTTTAAAAGCTGAGATCACCGAGGACCGCGTCGAAATTTTGGTCGAGGACGAGGGGCCCGGCATCGCGGATATCGAAAAGGCGATGACCGAGGGCTACAGCACGGCGACCGAACAGGCGCGGGAAATGGGTTTTGGAGCCGGAATGGGGCTTCCAAATATAAAAAGGAACAGCGACATCTTCAAAATAGAATCGGAAGTGGGAAGAGGAACGACGCTTAACTGCACGGTCTTTTTCAACAAAAAATAACATAAGCAGAAGGGAGTGAGCCCGATGCTCCACAGCGTAAGAATTTCAAGAGAGGCGTGCCAGGGGTGCGTAAACTGCATCAAGGTATGCCCGGTTGAAGCCATCAGAGTCGTCGACGGAGAAATAAGTATAATCAGCGAGCTTTGCATCGACTGCGGCGAGTGTCTGCGCTCGTGCCACAGGCAGGCTCTCGGCATAGAGGAGGACGACTGGAACAAAATAAAGGAATCTCCTCGCATTACCCTTATTCCCGACCCTGTCTTTTTTTCGCAGTTCAGCCACTATATGAATCCCTCCGCGCTTGAGGACGTGATGTCTTCCTTCGGCTACGACATGCTAATCGACGAAATGGAAGAAGCGTTTGACTTAAGCGCCTATGCCTGCGCGCAGATGATCTCGCACGCGTCGAAATCGTCGCTGCCGTTCATCTCGTGCTACTGTCCGTCCGTGCTGCGGTTGATTCAGTCGCGCTTTCCGGAGCTGCTCTCGCGCGTCGTGCACGTATGCTCGCCGCTTGAGCTCGGCGCCGACCTGTGGCGCATGAGGACCGACAGCAGCATTCCAGTGACGCTCCTTTCTCCCTGTCCCTCAAAGATCACGATGATAAAAGAGCCGCAGGGACGCGAGCGTTCGCCGATAGACAACGCGGTCACCGTGCGCCGCGTCGCGCGCAGCATAATGGCAAGCAACGCGGCTCCGTCGCCGGACGCGCAGCTTAAGGAACGCTCGAACCGCTGGCTGCAGTGGGCGAGGCGCGGCGGAGAGGTGCGGCACCTCCAGGCCTTCTCCGACAGGAAGCTGACTGTGCTCGCCGTCTCGGGGTTGCGTAATACGCTCGACGTCCTGCAGGAGCTTGAGCTCGGGCGCCTGCGCTCAGTCGATTTTATAGAATGCAGAATCTGCGACACGGGCTGTGTCGGAGGCATCGGCACGGCGGATTCGCGCTTCCTCGCGAATCTGAGGATCGGCAATATCAAAACCGACTGGAATGTCACAGAAAGCGACATACGCCGCGTCGAGGGTCTCTACGCGATGGACTTCTGGGCGACTACCAAGGAGTACCTGCCGCGTCCGCAGCTGCCGCTCTCTGACAACATAGCGGACGCGATGGTCAAGCTGCAGCAGATGAAAGAAGTTTATTCCTGCCTGCCGCACATCGACTGCGGCTCCTGCGGTCGCCCCTCGTGCCAGGCGATGGCCGAGGAGATCGTGCGAGGGCACGGCTCGGTCACCGATTGTATTTTCAAACTGCGCGAAGGCATAGCGACTCTTGCGAACAAGATAGTCGTGCTCTCTGAATCGCAGCCGCAGACTCTGAAGAGAAGGAGCGGATCGAATTGACGATAAAGGAAATTTGCACCCTCCTCGGCGGCGAAGTTCTGTGCGCCGGAGAGGGAAACCGAGAGATCGCCGGAGCTATAGCCGGAGACCTTCTGAGCTTCATAATGGGGACCGCGAAAGAGGGCTATTTGTGGATAACGATACAGGCGCATCTGAACGTCGCGGCAGTCGCAGTACTTAAAGATCTGCCTCTCATCATCTTGGCGTCGGGACGCAGGGCGCCTGACGATTTGATCGAGCGCTGCAACGCGGAAAAGATAACGCTGCTTAGCGTGCCTCAGAGCGTCTACGAAGTTTGCGCCGAGCTCGCGCTGCATGGGCTGAAGGGGCAATAA
Source organism: Synergistes jonesii (assembly GCF_000712295.1). Taxonomy (NCBI): domain Bacteria; kingdom Thermotogati; phylum Synergistota; class Synergistia; order Synergistales; family Synergistaceae; genus Synergistes; species Synergistes jonesii. Next base: position 14,469 of record NZ_JMKI01000036.1, read on the forward strand.
TTTTGCTGAGGCCTTTCTGGGTCGACCTCCACGTCCACACGCTGCTGTCGCCGTGCGGCGAGCTGGAAATGGGGGCGCCCGAAATAGCCGAAAAGGCACGCGAGGCCGGGCTCGATATAATAGGCATAGCCGACCACAACAGCTGCGAGAATTTTCCCGGCGTCAGCGAGGCCGCGAAAGGAAACCCCGTCGTGCTGCCGTGCATCGAGACGCAGAGCGCGGAGGATATCCACATACTCTGCGTCTTTCCGAATTACGACACGGCGCTTGCCTATAAAGAATGGCTGTGGAAGAGGATCAGGCCGATCCCAAACGACGTCGATACCTTCGGCTACCAGATCGTAGTAGACGCTTGCAACAACATCGTTAAGGAAGAGGAGACTCTTTTGATACAGGGCGCGGGCTACGAAGTCGACCAGATCGTCGCGAAGGTGCACGAAGTCGGCGCGCTGGCTATACTTGCGCACGTGGACCGTCCGGCCTTTTCATATCCGGCCGCGCTTGGGCCCATGCCGGCGGATTATCCCGCCGACGCTTTCGAGCTTTCGCGCCGCCTAAACTACGAAGAGGCCCAGAAGTGGCGCGAGCGCTACCCGGCCCCGCGCGCCTTCATACGCTCGTCGGATTCTCATTCGCTCGACACGCTTTCACGCGCCAACTGCACGAAGATGACGCTCGCAGAACCTACCTTCGAGGAAATAAGAAAAGCGCTGCGCGGCGAGGAGGGCAGGCGTATATCATGGCCGTGGGGTTAGCGTGATGGCTAAAAAAGAAATCACCACATACAAATGCTCCGAATGCGGATATAGAAGTATGTCGCCGATCGGGCGCTGCCCCAAGTGCGGCGCGTGGGGCTCTATGGAAGAGGACGTTTCCGTACGGATCGCGAAGGAGGGCATCGTCGCTTCCGTAAAGACGGCCGTGCCGATCTCAGGGCTCGAGGCCGAGGAGCAGGAGAGAATCCCCTCCGGCATCGAAGAACTCGACCGCGTGCTCGGCGGCGGCTGGGTGCAGGGCGGCGTGACATTATTGGGCGGCGAGCCGGGCGTTGGAAAATCGACGCTGCTGCTTCAAGTCTGCGCCGAGATGGCGAAGCGCGGCAGCCGTGTGCTCTACATCTCCGGCGAAGAATCTTCTGGTCAGCTCGCGCTGCGCGGCCGGCGTCTCGGCCTGATGACGCAGGGGCTCGACCTTCTGTGCGAGAGCGACCTGCCGTCGTCGCTCGCCGCGGCGGAGAAGCATGGATACAAATTCGTCGTGATCGACAGCGTTCAGGCTTTCCGCGCCGACAGCGAGGGCGGCTGGGCCGGCTCGCCGAACCAGGTGAAGGGAGTGGCGTCGATGGCCGTCGAAACGGCGAAACGCTGCGGCATCCCCACCGTGCTCGTCGGGCATATCACGAAGCAGGGGCAGATAGCGGGCCCGAAGCTGCTCGAACATATGGTGGACGTCGTGCTGCTCTTCTCAGGAGAACAGAATTCGCCGAACCGCCTGCTGCGCGCGGAGAAGAATCGCTACGGCAGCACGGAGGAGCTGGGAATATTTGAAATGTCGGAGCGCGGCCTCACAGCCGTGAGCGACCCGAGCCGCCTCTACTGGAACGGCACGGACCTTGGCAGCTCGGGCGTCGCGATCGCCGCGGCGCTCGAAGGGTCGCGCGCTCTTGCGGCCGAGATACAGGCTCTAGCCTGCCCGACTCCCTTTCCATATCCCAGGCGCACGGCGCGCGGCATAGACATAAGCCGCCTGCAGTTGTTGCTTGCTGTGCTGGAACGCCGCTGCGGGATCTCGTCGCGTACGAGCGATATATATTTGAACGTCGCGGGAGGGCTGACTCTGAAAGATCCGGCGGCCGACCTCGGCATCTGCGCGTCGCTCGCGTCGGCGGCGACGGACTTAGAGCTGCCCTCCGACGTCTGCTTCATCGGCGAGGTCGGACTGGCGGGAGAGGTGCGTCCCGCCGGGCGCACGAATATGAGGATAAAGGAGGCGGAGCGCCTCGGCTTCAAGAGGGCCGTGATAAGCCGCCGCACGCCTAAGGAAGCATACCCGATAGAAACGCTGAAGATTTCCGCGCTGAAGGAGATAGTCGATCTTTTCCTCAAACGCTGAGTTTTGCGATGAGAGCGTAGTGGAGGCGCCGGCATAAAAGGGCGCGCGGATGCTGGCGCGCCTCTTGTGTGAAGGGTTTTATTTTTTCAAGCTCTCCATGAATTCCCTCATCCTCGTCATGCCGGCCTTGATGTTTTCCATCGAACAGGCGTAGGAGAGGCGAAGGAAGCCCGGCGCGAAGAACGCGCTTCCCGGGACGGCCGCGACATATTTTTTGTCGAGGAGCTCGGCGCAGAATTTCATATCGTCGGGAATCGGGCAGCCGCGTATGTCCGCGAAAACGTAGAAAGCTCCTTCCGGCTCCTTTACCTTCACGTAAGGCATGTCGCGCAGCATGTCGACTATCACGCGGCGGCGCTTTTCGAACTCGGCGCGCATCTTCTCGGCGTCGCCGTTTGCGTTCTTCAGCGCGCCGAGCGCGGCCCACTGCGCTATCGAGCACGCGTTCGACGTCAGGTGGGTCTGCAGCGCGTTCGTCTTTGAGATTATTTCCTTAGGGCCGATCGCGTAGCCTATCCTCCAGCCCGTCATCGCGTAGGTCTTGCTCGCGCTGTTTATCAGAATTACGCGCTCCTTAGCCTCGGGTGCGGCGTTCAGTATGTTCACGTGCTTTGCCGGCGCGTAGGCGAGGCGTTCGTATACTTCGTCGAAGATAATCCAGAGGTCCTTTTCGCGCGCTACGTCTGCGATCATCTTCAAAATTTCCGCGGGATAGATCGCGCCTGTCGGGTTCGACGGCGAGTTGACCACTATGCCGACCGTCTTTTCCCCGATTGCGGCGAGCAGGTTTCCCTTAGTCGGCAGGAAATTCGTCGATATCGTGTCGACGACCTTTTCTCTTCCTCCGGCCATATGTATCTGTTCGACGTAGCTGACCCACGCCGGGGCAAAGAGTATGACTTCGTCGCCGTCGTCGACGAGCGCCTGCATCGCCTCGTAGAGCACGGGTTTAGCTCCCGGCGCGACTATCACCTGATTCGGAGCGTAGTCGAGGTCGAAACGCTTCTTATAATAGCTGCAGACCTCGGCGCGCAGCTCGGCTATGCCGGCGGTCGGCGTGTAATGGGATTCTCCGCGCTTGATCGCTTCGATCGCAGCCTCGTTTGCCGCGTCAGGCGAGCCGAAGTCAGGCTCTCCGGCGCCGAAGGAGAGGACCGGTTTGCCCTCGGCCTTCATTGCCTTTGCCATATCCGAGATGCTCATAGTCGCGGACGGTTTGATGTTAAGTATTTTTTTTGAAAACTTCATCTCTATGCCTCCGTTCACATCGCTGCGGTTTTTCGCATAAATATAAAAATGTTGGGACATTATAATACAACGCCTTAAGTTTGTAAAATCCGAATTTAAGCGCCGTGGAGAATGAAAAATGGGTTTGGCTCCGGCGTGGCGATTTTGGCCGGCCCGCTTAGAAAGTTTCAGCTTTAAACGAACGTCGTTGACATTTAGATGAATAAGTGGAATATTGTCCTTACCACGCCGAAAACGGCCGCTGTGACTGGCAGGAGTTTCAGAGCGCGAAGGACGGAGCTCATGCGTGATTGAGTAAAGCAGCGTTCGTTGACTTTGAGCCGGCTCAAACTGTTAAAATGTTTTAAAGCTAGCGGCAGCGCGGTATATACAGTAGGTGCTGCGATGAAAATTTTATCGGGCGCAGTGCTTTTTTCAGCGGCTCTGCTATACGGCGCCGCTTTTGCGGCCCCGGCGAAGCGTACGAAGGAAGCGGGCGGACGCCGACGGACGCGGAGCTTTTTATAGGACCGCGAAACGACCTTTGGAGAGCGTTTCGGCTCTCGGCATTGGAGGGATATTTGAGGAATGACGATGCGAAAAATTTTCGCGGCGGCGTTGTTTCTTCTGGCGCTTGCCGCACAGGCGTACGCGGCCGGAGGGCTCGTACTGGTCAAGGAGGGCGCCTTCCGGATGGGCAGCCCTTCGTCGGAGGCGTGGCGCGAAAAGGATGAAGGCGCGCACGAGGTAATGGTGAGCGACTTTTACATCGGCAGGTACGAGGTGACGCAGCGCGAGTACTGCGAGCTGATGGGAGAAAAAGACTTCTCCTTCCGCGGCGACAACCTACCGGCCGAGAACGTCAGCTGGTACGACGCGGTGAATTACTGCAACGCGCTGAGCAGGAAGGATGGGCTGACGCCGGCCTACGCCGTGAACGGCAGAAGCGTCAGCTGGAATAAGGAAGCCGACGGCTACAGGCTGCCCACCGAGGCCGAGTGGGAATATGCGTGCCGCGCGGGGACGAATACGCCCTTTTGGACCGGCGCGAACATCACGCCTGAGGAAGCCGACTATTACGGAACGTACCCCTACGTTGACGGGCAGGGCGGCGAATACCGCGGCGAAACAGTCCCGGTAGACAGCTTCGCGCCGAATCGCTTCGGCCTTTACAACGTCCACGGCAACGTCGGCGAATGGTGCTGGGATATATACGGCGCGTACGATGGAGAGCGTAAAGATCCCTCGGGCGCGGAAAAGGGGCGCTGGCGCGTCGCGCGCGGCGGAGGCTGGAACGATTTCGGCAAACATCTGCGCTCGGCGTACAGAAGCGCGATGCCTCCCGATATGCGCGTTTACAATATCGGCTTCCGCGTCGCGCGTAACGTGAAGTAAGGAGTTGACTGCAATGAAAAAAATTGTCTCGGCCGTGCTCGCGGCGTTTCTCCTCTCCGCCGCGGCGGCGCACGCGGCGCCGGCGGGTCGGGGGGAAAACATACTCGTCGCCTACTTCTCCTATTCGGGCAACACCGCGAACATAGCGAAGGAGATTCATCGTAGGACCGGCGGCGACCTTTTTGAGATAACCATCGTCGATTCGTACCCGAGCGACTATCACGCCTGTCTCGCGCGCGCTAAGGACGAGCAGCAGAAGGACGCGCGTCCGAAGCTCCTCTCGAAGCTTGCGGACGTTAAGAAGTACGACACCGTGTATCTTGGCTATCCGAACTGGTGGGCCTCTATACCGATGCCGATAGCCTCCTTCCTTGAGGAGTACGATCTCTCGGGCAAGAAGATAATCCCCTTCTGCAGCCACGGAGGCGGACGCCTCGGGCGGAGCGTCTCCGCCATAGCGAAGCTGTGCCCCGACTCGGAGATATGCGAGGCGCTCTCCGTGCATTACGGCGGAGGCGGCACGCTCTCCCGCGACATCGATGCGTGGCTCGCCAGGCTCGCCGCAGAGAAATAGGCGCTTGGCTTGCAAAAAATTATTTAACGCGCGGGTGCCGGGAACGAAGAGCTTCCGGTACCCGCATTTTTTGCGCTCATCGATGAAGGTCGGCGCGGGCTCGGTCGGCACGCGGAAATATAAACCTCCACCGCGCGGCGGGCAGTTTCGTTCCTTTGAAGCTGCGGAGATGCGCGCTAAATCTGATTTCTTACGATATTTGTATATTTGAGCTAATTTGAATAACATGGTAGAATAACTTCAGTAAGTTAATATCGCACCAAGAATGGAGGAGTTGCTATGGAGGTACGTTTTCTTACGCGCAATGTCGAACTCCCCGGTGACATTAAGGAGTATATGGAGAAGAAGCTCTTCAAGATCGAAAAGTTTTTCGATCGAATTCTGGACACGCAGGTCGCGCTCAATTACAAGAGAGGCATGAACGTGGTAGAGATCACCTCGAACGTGAACGGCGTCGTGATGCGCGGAGAAGATTACGCTCCCGACCTTCGCAAGGCCTTCGACAAGGCTTTGAAGAATATCGAACGCCAGGTGAAGAGACATAAGAGCTATCTCACAGACAAAGTGCGCATGAAGGTGCAGGATATTTCCTTCGATATCGACCCGGAGCTTTTACCGCAGCAGGCCGAGAAAGAAGAACCGAAGCGCGAAATAGTAAAGATAAAAAAGTTTACGGTCGACGTCATGACGCCGCTTGAAGCGACGATGCAGATGGAGCTGCTGGGGCATTCGTTCTTTATCTTCAAGAACGACGAAAGCGGAGATATAAACGTCGTTTACCGCAGGGAAGAGGGCGGCTACGGGCTGCTCGAACCCAAATAGAGCGCACGCTTTTCAACGGCAGGTTTACAGCGCAGAATATCCCCTCCCCGTGAGGGGATTTTTTATGCCGTTTGGACGCGCGGGAAATTTATCGCTTGACCGGCGGCGCGACAGGCTGTAATTTTATCGTTATAACGCATCATGTTAAGGACGTGTGGCTATGGTTTGTAGAATGACTGGAGCGCTCAACCCGCGCCAGCGCGAGGCGGTAACGTACTGCGACGGAGCTCAGGTAGTGCTCGCCGGAGCCGGCAGCGGAAAAACGAAAGTGCTTACGACTAAAATCGCGTATCTCATAGAGGAGAAGGGCGTCAGGCCGTGGCGCATACTCGCGCTGACCTTTACGAACAAGGCCGCTCGCGAGATGAGGGAGAGGGCCGCCGCGATACTCGGCGGCGAGCTGCAGGGGCTTGAGATATCGACCTTCCACGCCTACGGGCTGCGCTTCCTCCGCAGGTATCACGAGGCGCTGTCGAAGGCCGGAGCGCCTTACCCTTTCGTCGTATTCGACAGGGGAGACGTTAAGAACGTCGTCAAGCGCGCGATGGCCGAGCTCAACATAAACCCCAAAAACCTCGAGGCGGCGAGCGCGCTCGATATGATCTCCGAGGCTAAGACGAAGGCGAACCCCGTGACGCGCGAGCCGAAAATATCCGAGCGCTGGCGCTCCCTATACGACGAATATCAGAAGCATCTGACAGCGCAGCGCGCGCTCGACTTTGACGATCTGATGGTGCTGCCGCTGCACATACTCGCGTCGAACCGCGATGTGCTCGAAGCGGAGCGTGCGCGTCTCGACTGGGTGCTCGTCGACGAATATCAGGATGTCAATCAGCCGCAGTATCTTCTTCTGCGCTGCCTGATCGAAGGCGGGCGTAAGATAATGGTCGTGGGGGACCCGGACCAGTCCATCTACGGCTGGCGGGGCGCCGATATGTCGATGATTTTGAATTTCCAGCGCGATTTCAAGGGAGCCAGGATGACGATTCTGGATCAGAACTATCGCTCCAGCGGAAACATCCTCGACGGCGCGAACGGCGTCATCAGAAACAACGACGACAGGCACCCGAAAGAGCTGTGGACCGCGGCGGAACGCGGTCGCCCGATATACCTCCGGCGCCATCTGACGGACGAAAAGGAATCCGAGTGGATTGCGGAAAAGATCGAGTCGCTCCACGACGACGGCTACGCCTACAAAGAAATGGCGGTCCTTTACCGTGTGAACGCACTGAGCCGCGGGCTCGAACAGGCGCTGCTCGAACGCTCGCTGCCCTACCGCGTGATACGGGGCGTCGCGTTCTACGAGCGCGCCGAGGTCAAAGACGTCCTCTCGATGCTGCGGCTTGCGGTCGATCCGCGCGACGCGCTTTCGCTGGCGCGCGTCGCGAACATCCCCGCACGCGGCCTCGGCAAAAAGAGCGCGGAGAAGCTCGGCGAAGCGATAGCCCGGATGAAGGAGGAAGAGGCCGCCGAGCTGTGGAAGCGCGTGCGCGAGGAGGGCGGCGGGCTGAAGGGGAAACAGGGGCTCGGCGCTAAGGCCCTCGCGTCGGAGATGCTCGCGATACTTGAAAGCTCCGACGATATATCGGACGCTGTGCGCACGATACTCGACGCGAACGGCTACAGGGGGTATCTGGCCGGGGCATATCCCGACGATTGGGAAGAGTGCGAGGGCAACGTTCTTGAAATACTGTCGGTCGTGCCGGAAGAGTGCGACGTGGCTCAGGCCTTGGCGGAGATTCCCCTCGTGACGGACCAAGATGCCGCGCAGGAGGATGATGACGCGGTCAATCTGCTGACGCTCCACGCCGCGAAGGGGCTCGAATTTCCGATAGTATTCATGACGGGGCTCGAAGAGGGCATTTTCCCCAACGCACGCTGCGTAGAGGAGGAGAACGGCATATCCGAAGAGCGACGCCTCTGCTATGTCGGAATGACTCGCGCCAGGGAGCGGCTCTTTATGAGCTGCGCATCGAGCCGCCTGCTCTTCGGAGGGATTCAGCGGAATCCGATGTCGCGCTTCATCGGCGAGGTTCCGCGCGATGTGAGGGTGTTAGAAGACGATGCGCAGGGGGGAGCCTATCATGCCGATAGTAGGGGTAACGGGAGACGTTGGCGCTGGTAAAAGCGCGCTCTGCGGCGAACTGGCGAAGTGCGGGGCGCACGTGATAGACGCCGACAGCGTCGCGCGCGCGCTGTGGGACGACCCGGAGATCAGGCGCAAAGCCGAAGAGCGCTGGGGGAAAGGCTTTTTCGACGCGCCGCGCAAAGAGATGTACGCGAAGATAGCGGCGAAGATATTCGGCGACGACGCTGAGTACGACTTCGCGTCGAAACTGCTCCACAAGAAAACTATGGAGAATATCCTCTCCCAGGCGAGGAGCGCCGGCGGCGTCGTGGTCGCGGAGATTCCACTGCTCTACGAAGGCGGCTACGAAAAGCTCGTCGATTTCGTCGTTTACGCCGCGTGCGGATTTGAAAAGCGCGTCGGGAGGAACGCGAAGCGCAGCTGGAGCGCGGGCGAGATAGAGCGCCGCGAGGCTCATCTGCTGCCGCGCGAGGAGAAGATCGCGCGCGCCGACTGCCTGCTGGTGAACGACGGGAGCGAAGAGGAGTGGCGCGAGAAGGCGCGCTCTCTTTGGAGGAAAATCTCGGAAGGCGAGCTTGACAAATCGGAAGCGTCCTGTTAAAACATTTCCAACATCGGGGGAGTCGAAAGACTGAGAAATCGACGCGAGTCATGACCCTTTGAACCTGACGCGGGCAATGCCGCCGCAGGGAAGATGCAGGAAATCCAAACGATCCCTTTCATCTCCGGTGTAATTTTTATCTGGGGGAATCACCGATGAAAATTCCTACAAAGGTCCTTGTGGAGGGAGCGCTCTCTATTGCGCTGTCGATAGCGCTTTCCTATTTCAAGCTTTTCACGATGCCGCAGGGCGGTTCGGTCAGCCTCAAGCTGCTGCCTCTTATCGTCTTCGCTTTCAGGCACGGGCCGCGCTACGGAGTCCTCGTCTGCGTCACGGCGGGAGCTCTGCGCCTTCTGCTGGGAGGCTACGTGGTGCACCCGCTGCAGGCTCTGCTCGATTATCCGGTGGCGAGCGGGCTCATCGGCATAGCGGGATTTTTCCCGCACAAAAAATGGCTCGGCGTTATATGCGCCTGCTTCGCCTCTTTCTGCGCCGCCGTCCTCTCGGGTGTCGTCTTTTTCGCCTCCTACGCGCCGGAAGGCGCGAGCGTGTGGCTCTACTCGATAGGCTACAACGCGAGCTACGCTCTGCCTGAGATATTGATTTTGGTCGCCGCGGTGTATATCATTATGCCGAGGCTCGAAAAATTCAAATAGGAGAGGGCGTCCGCTTTGCAGAAGACAGGCATTCCGCATGTCGCGATAGAATGCGAAGGAGAAAAAGCGCAGCGCTCTGCGCTTTTTGTTTTGGGAGGAAGAGAGCCCGACGCCGCGTGGTTTGCCGCCGCGGCGAAGGGGCGCGAGGTGTGGGCCGCTGACCGCGGCGTCGAGATATGCCGCAAAGCCGGCGTGATCCCCGACATGCTGATCGGCGACTGCGACAGCGCCGCGCGCGAAAGCTGGGAGTGGGCCGGGGCGCTTGGGGTGCCGTGTGAAAAATTCCCAAGCGACAAAGAGCTGACGGATTTTCAACTGGCCGTTAAAATATTCTGCGAAAGAAATAAAAACGCCGCGAAAAAAATATTTTTGACCGGCGCGTGGGGCGGCAGATTCGACCATTTATGGAGCGTCGTCATCTCATTTTTGAACTTCCCCGCGCCGCACGTTCCATTCTGCGTCGCCGACGAACGCGAGGGGCTCGCGCTGCTTGCCGGCGCGGAGGAAATGAAATTTACTTTTGACGGAAAGCCGAAAGCTCTTTCGCTGATATCCTTTTCGGAAAGGTGCGAAGGCGTCTCTATCCGCGGCGCGCGCTGGCCGCTCGAAAGCGTGGAGCTCTGCTACGCGTTTCCCTATGCGCTCAGCAACAGGCTCGTGGACGGAGTGGACGCGCTCGTGTCGTGCGGAAGCGGACGCCTCGGCTTCTATTGGCTGTGGGATGAATGATTCGCTGTAGGGCAAAAGCCTCTATCGTGTTAAAATATCCCTCGTGAACTCTATGAGAACAGGGATGTGTTTCGATGCTGACTAATATATTTTCGCAGGCCGGCCTGGCGAATCTTCTTTTGAGCCTCCCGGCCGTGCTGTGGGCCATAACATTTCACGAATACTGCCACGGCTATGCGGCAAGGCTGCTCGGCGACCCGACGGCCGAGCGCGAGGGAAGGCTTTCGCTGAACCCTCTCGCGCATCTCGACCCGGTCGGCGCGATATGCCTTCTGCTCTTCCGCATCGGCTGGGCGAAGCCTGTGCCGATCGATACGAGATACTTCAAACATCCGAGGCGCGACATCGTGATCGTCAGCCTTGCCGGGGCCGCCGGAAATTTTCTGACGGCGTTCGTATGCGCGCAGCTCGTGAACTTCCTTCCGGCGCTTTTCGGGAGTTGGGGGGCTCAGCAGTTCATACTTCTGATGATAATCATCAACCTCGGGCTCGCTTCCTTCAACCTCGTGCCGATACCGCCGCTCGACGGCTCGCGCATACTCTATGTGCTGCTGCCGCCCTCCTGCCTGAAATATTACTTCTGGCTCGAACGCTACGGGATGATCATCATCTTAGCCCTCATCGTGCTGAACGTCTTCCCCTACCTAATGCAGCCGATAATGTCCCTGCTTCTCAGGCTTTTGCTCGTGTAGGAGCGCCGCGATGAAAAAAATACTCATCACCAACGACGACGGGATATTCGCCGAGGGCATATGCACGCTCGCGAAGACCTTCAGCGCGGCGGGCTACGAGGTGCTCGCCGTCGCTCCGGACCGCGAGCGCAGCGCCTCGGGGCATTCTATGACGATGGACAGGCCCCTGCAGATAAATAAAGTCGACGGCGCGGCGCTCGGCGGCGATTTTGCCGCCTATTCGTGCGACGGCACGCCTACGGACTGCGTGATAATGGGAGTCGAAGTGCTGAACTTCGTTCCGGATCTGCTTCTGTCCGGAATAAACTGTGGCCCGAACCTCGGCGACGACTTCACCTATTCCGGTACGGTATGCGCTGCGCTCGAAGGGCTTATATACGGCTATCCTTCTATCGCGCTCTCTCTGCTCTGCGGCTCGCGTTCGGAGGAAAAACATTTCGCGACCGCCGCCGACGCCGGACTTAAAATAGCCGAGTGGCTGAAAAAGCATCCTATGGAGCCGGACGTGATGTACAACGTCAACGTGCCGAACCTGCCCGCTAAGGAGATCGCCGGCGTCCGCGTGACGAAGAAGGGCACGCGCCGCTACCATGACAAGATCACAGTCGTCAAGACCCCCTTTGGCGGCGAAGCGTACTGGGTCGGAGGGAGCATCCACGACGAGCTGAGGAGGGAGACCGACGTCTGGGCCGTCGCGCACGGCTACATTTCGATAACGCCAGCCCATCTTGAGGTGACGGCGTTCGATGCGTACGAAGCGGCGAAGCGAACGCCGATGGAGTCCGAAATTTTCGGCGCCCTGACGAAGAAAAAATGAACTATTTTGTGTATGAAGTTAAATTATTTTTTTTGTTTCGTAACAGGTTGACAAATACAATTCAAATGGTAAAATACCACACAAGTTTTTTAGACCGCAGCGAAGGAGGGGTGTTATTGTGAGCTTTGCAGCCGCCGAGAATGTAAGACGTATACGACGAATCGACTTCCGTAGGCAGATGTTAGTGTGCGATGACGGGATTATAAATTCGATCGCTCGGCGACAGAGATAGAGCGCCACAGGCTGAAAGCGCTTTTCGCAAAGAGAATCACAATTTCGCGCCCCGGAGCATGATCGATCAAGTGGACATGTTTCAGCGTCAACCAGGGTGGCACCGCGGGTAAATTCGCCCGTCCCTGTTCCTAATCGGACAGGGACGGGCTTTTTTTTAATTTTAAGGAATATCCAGGAGGAATGCAAAATGGCGGCGGAGAGAAAAGGAAAGGTAGTATTGGCGTACAGCGGCGGACTTGACACATCAGTGGCCATTCCGTGGCTTCACGAACAGGGATACGACGTCGTAACGCTTACGATGCACGTCGGACAGCAGGCCGACAACCTTGAAGAGATAAAGGCCAAGGCTTATGCGGCCGGCGCCGTAAAGGCCTACGTAGTAGACCTCCGCGAGGCGTTCATCGACGCGTTCGTATGGCCGTCGCTCAAGGCGAACGCGGTCTATCAGGGGGTCTATCCGCTCAACTCGGCCCTTTCGCGCCCGATGATCGCTCAGGCCCTTATCTGGTGCGCCGAAAAGGAGGGCGCCGTAGCGGTGGCCCACGGCTGCACCGGCAAGGGGCAGGATCAGGTACGCATCGAGGTCGCGTGCAACGCGCTCAACCCCGACGTCGAAGTCCTCGCTCCGGTACGGGACTGGGGCTTCTCGCGCGAAGAGGAAATGGACTACGCGGCTGCTCATAAGGTCCCGGTGCCTACTACGAGAAAGAGCCCCTACAGCATCGACGACAACCTCTGGGGGCGTTCGATAGAATGCGGCATCCTCGAAGACCCGTGGAACAAGCCGCCGGAGGACGCCTACAAGCTCACCGTTGATCCGAAGGACGCGCCGGACGAAGAGGTCTACGTCGAAGTCAGATTCGAAAACGGCGTCCCCGTAGCGGTGGACGGCAAAAAAATGAGCTCCATCGAACTCATCGACTTCATGAACAAGACGGCGGGCAGGGCCGGCTTCGGGCGCATAGACATGGTGGAGGACCGCCTCGTCGGCTTCAAGAGCCGCGAGGTCTACGAGTGCCCGGCCGCGCTCTCGCTCATCAACGCCCATAGGAAGCTCGAGACTCTGACGCTCGCAAAGGACACGCTGAAGACGAAGAAGGAGTTGGAGGTCCGCTTTGCTGAGATGACCTACGAGGGCTACTGGTTCTCGCCGCTGATGGAAGCGGTGCAGGCCTTCATGGATTCGACGCAGAAGAACGTCAACGGCACTGTGCGCATGAAATTCTATAAGGGCAACTGCATCGTCGACGGAATGAAATCGGACAGCTCCGTCTACAGCAAAGCGCTCGCAACCTACTCGACCGGCGACATATTCGACCAGTCCGCGTCGGTCGGCTTCATCAAAATATGGGGAATGCCGATAAAGACGTGGCGCCAGACGCACAAAGAGAAGAATATCAACCCGATCGACACGCTCGTCATGCAGAAAGGCAGGGACGCGACGAAATAAAATTCTGAACGCCCGAGCGGTGCGCAAGAGAGGCGGCTACTTCCGTTGTTGCGGGAGCGGCCGCCCTTTTTTGCACGGCGCGCATTGCGAAGAAGTTTCCAGCATGGCTCGGCATTTATGAAAATATTCTTTTATTGACTTAATCGCATTTTTGTGAGATAAAGTATAAATGATATTTATCTGATTCGGATAGCTCCTTTATCCGCGAGAGGGGGAGAAGATGATGAAGGCTCTTGCCGTTTGTGCGGATAGGAAGCGCTTCGGCGTCCTTTTTGCGCTCATTCTGATGTTAGCCGCTTCCTTCATGCCGTTATTGCATTCGCGCCCGCTCCTCTATGAGTTCGGCGGCGATGCTTCGGCTTACCGCTCTTTCGATAATTCCTTCGGCACGCTCTCCGCACTGGCCGCTTCTCTGCCCTCCGAGGCTTGCATGAGCCTGCACGAAAGGCAGGAGGGGCAGGCCGACGTTCATGGTTCTCCCGCGCTCTCGGAAGGCGCCGGGGCGTACTTTGCCGGAATATTTTTGCCGGCGGCGCTTCCGTTTTCTCTTTTCGGCGGCGTCGGCGCCGTAAAATTCATCCGCAAGCGGGAGTAAAGACACCCGAAAAACACTCAAAAAACGAAAAAATTTTATATAGGCAGCACAGGATATTTATCTTTTATCAGCGAACGCAACGGGTACGTCCGGAGCATCCTGTCCGCTTTCTCAAAAGTCTTGCGGCGGCGCGGTTTTTTACGTATCTCGGCAGGCCCGCGCGCCGGCGCTTGAGCGTACGGCGTGAGCTTTCGCGCCCGCGCTTCCAAGGCGCCGGCGGTCGCGGCGAGAGTTCCGCGTCCGGTTAAAATGATCGGCAAATATTTATCGTATAGAATATAATTGGCGAGGTGATCAAATGCACGAAAAGGGGATAGAGACATTTCTTGCCGTAGCGATGTCGAGAACGCTCGGCAAAGCCGCGGAGCTGCTCAACGTTACACAGTCGACGATAAGCTATAACCTGAGCGAGCTTGAGAGCGAAATGGGAATGATACTCGTCGACCGCCAGAAGGGAATGAAATCGATACACCTCACGCCAGCCGGGGAGAGCTTCCTTCCTCTCGCGCTGAGATGGCAGGAGGTCAGCAGGGAGATCGGAAACGCGCGAAACCCGGGCTCGGCGTATTCACTGACTGTAGGAGGCTCTGAGGGGGTCAACTGCCGCCTGCTTCCCGAGGTGTACAGCGCGCTGCTCGAGCACGACCCGCCCGTTTACCTGCGCATAGAGACGGATCCTTCGGACAAGCTGTACGAGGCGGTGGAGAACCGTATGCTGGATGTCGCTATCACTCTGCACGAGGAGAATACGCGCTACGTTCAGGTTGAACCGTTTTATAAAGAGGGTTTCGTCGTCGCGCGCATACCCTTCGACGGCGAGGATACCGCGGAGTTCATCAAGCTCTCTGAGCTGCGGCAGGACGGCGAGCTGTACATAGAATGGAGCAGCGGCTACAGGCTGTGGCACGACCATATCTGGAACCCGATCAAGTCCTTCCGCGTGAAGGTGGATTCCGTCGGACTTCTCACCTCTCTGATGAAGCATCCCGGGCAGTGGTGCGTCGTCCCGGCCTCCGCGGAGGTGCAGTTCAGGAGGGAGCTGCCGTGCGCAGTCTTCCAAAGGCTCTACGACTCGCCGCCCGACCTCGTCTATTATAAGCTGACGCACCGCTATCCGAAGTCGAGCGCTGTGCCGGGGCTTACGATATTCGGCGAGATGCTTAAAGCGAAATTTTCCGAACGGAAAATGGAGGGAAAAAGACAGTAAAGATGAGATTAGCGCGGTATATCGACCATACGAATCTGAAGCCGGAGGCTTCGGCGGAGGATATCAAAAAACTTTGCGACGAAGCGCGGCGCTGCGGTTTTGCGTCGGTGTGTGTCAATTCGTCGCGCGCGGCGCTTGCGTCGGAGTGCCTTAAGGGAAGCGGCGTCGCGGTCTGCGCGGTCGTCGGCTTTCCCCTCGGCGCGGCCTGCGGCGAGGCGAAGGCCTTTGAGGCCGCGGCGGCGGCGCACAGCGGGGCCTCCGAGATCGACATGGTGATAAACGTCGGGCTGATAAAGGACGGCGACGACGCCGCCGCCGAAGAGGAGATAAGGGCTGTCGTCGAAGCCGTCCCGTCGTGCGTCGTGAAGGTCATCATCGAGTGCTGCCTGCTCAGCGACGGCGAGAAGCGGCGCGCCTGCCGCGCGGCGATGCGGGGCGGCGCTCATTTCGTGAAGACCTCGACTGGGTTTTCGTCGGGGGGCGCGACCGTCGCCGACGTGAAGCTGATGCGGCAGGCGGTTGGGGATAAAATGAGGATAAAGGCCGCGGGAGGCATACGCAGCGCGAAGTTCGCGCGCGAGCTCATAGCGGCCGGAGCCGACAGGATAGGCGCTTCGAAGTCGATCGATATCTGCGCGGAGGAAAGGGCCGAATGATTCGCCGAAGGCGGTAAACGTAAGCGGAATTGACGAAAAAAGGCAGGCCGTGCGGCCTGCCTTTCGATTCCTCCGCGCCTGCGCGGCGCGAGATTTTTAGAACGCCGGCACGACGCCCTTCGCCGACAGCTTTTCCGTGATGAATTTTTTTACCTCGGGCGAGTTCAGCGCCTTGGCGAGGGCCTTGATCTTCGCGCTCTCCCTCTCCTTGCTGCGGCATGCGAGGACGACCGCGTAGGGGGATTCCTTCGACTCGAGCGCTAAGGCCTCTTTCGTCGGGTCAAGGCCGGCGTCCACCGCGAAGTTCATGTTGATCACGGAGATGGCGGTGTCGGGAAGCGTGCGCGGGAGCTGCGGCGCTTCGAGCTCTATGAGCTTGAGCTTTTTCGGATTCTCCACGATGTCGGCGGCGGTCAGCTTGTTGCCTGGCTTCATCTTCAGCAGCCCTTCGCGCTCGAGCAGCTTGTACGCGCGGAAGCCGTTCGTCGGGTCGTTGGGCACGGCGACGACGGATCTGTCTTTTACCTCCTTAAGCGACTTTACTTTCTGCGAATAGATCCCTATCGGCAACAGATGTACCTTGACGAGGGGGACGATGTCGAGATTTTTCTCGCTCTTCATGTTCTCAAGGTAGGGTATGTGCTGGAAAAAATTCGCGTCGAGGCTCTTGTCCTGAAGCGCTAGGTTCGGCTGGACGAAATCCGTGAATTCTTTGACCACAAGCTCGTAGCCCTCCTTTGCGACGACGGCCTTCGCGACGTCCGCTATCTCTTTCGCCGGGAAGGGGGTTACGCCGAGTATTATCTTTTCAGCCGCCGAAGCGGGAGCCGCGAGCGCCGCGAGCGCGAGCAACGCAAATATTATCTTCTTCATAGTAAGACCTCCGATTTATTTTTTTGAACTTTACGTTTTGCCCTTTGAGTTCTGCCGCCTCCTTCCATTCAAAAGGCAATAAAAAAGAGCCGGACCGCCATGCGGCGTGCCCGGCTCCCTGTGGACGACGCGAGTTAAGCGCCGCTCCGTTGGGGAGAGGAGCCGCCGCAGCTGCGCATCATCATGCACATTATCGAAGCGTTGCCGTGTATCGATTTCATCGCGATCGCTCTCCTCCTCAGCGCCTGTGCGCTTGAACGTTGCGGAGATTTTATAACGGCGCCGCGGTAAATGTCAAGCCCGTCTTTGATTATCCTCCGCGAGGTTTGGGAAAAGTCCATCTTGAGAGCGCAACTTGCGCGCGATCGCGTTATTTTGTGTTGCTAAGTCTTTCGCTAAAAGTTTATAATTAATCGATATTGCGAAAAGAGGAATGATCGATGGACGGGTACGAGAGCCTCAAGGAGCGGGCGAAGGAGCTTCGCGAAGAGCTGGCGCGTCACGCGAAGCTCTATTATGTCGACGACGCGCCCGAGATATCCGACTTCCAGTACGACGCGCTTATGCGCGAGCTACAGGTTATAGAAAAGAATCATCCGGAACTCGTAACGGCGGACTCTCCGACGCGCCGCGTCGGCGGAGCGCCGCGCGAAGGCTTCGTCAAGGTCGTCCACGCGATGCCGATGATGAGCCTGGAAAACGCGCTGAACCGCGCCGAGCTGGCCTCCTTCTACGCGCGCCTTCAGGAGACGCTGCGCGACGACGCGGCGGAGGTCCTCTGCGAGCCGAAGATAGACGGGCTCGCTGTCTCCCTCGTTTACGAGGACGGCCTCTTTGCAAGCGGCTCGACGCGCGGCGACGGCCAGGTCGGCGAGGATGTGACGCCCAATCTGCGCACGATAAAGACTCTCCCTCTGCGCCTGGCTCAGGAGCTGCCGGGACGCTTCGAAGTGCGTGGAGAGGTGTGCATAGACAAAAAGGGCTTCGCGGCTCTGAACGCCGCGCGCGAAGAGAAGGGAGAGCCGCCATTCGCTAACCCGCGCAACGCCGCCGCCGGCAGCCTCCGCACGCTCGACCCGCGCGAAACGGCCAGGCGCAGCCTGAAAATCTACCTTTACCATATAATAGGCGCAGAGAGCTTCGGCGTTTCCACTCAGAAGGAGATGTTGGAAAAAATCGCGACGCTCGGCCTGCCGATGCAGGGAGCCGAACGCCTCTGCACGAACATCTCGGAGATAAATTCGTATCTCGACGAGTGGGAGACGAAGCGCTTCGAGCACCCTATAGACACCGACGGTGTAGTCGTCAAGCTGAACAGGCTCGCGCTCAGGGAGGCGCTCGGCGTCACGGCCAAGGCGCCCAAATGGGCCATCGCCTTCAAATTTCCGCCGGAAGAGAAGCTGACGCAGCTGCGGAATATCGAAGTCACCGTCGGACGTACGGGCGCGCTCACGCCCACCGCGGTATTCGACCCGGTACATCTCGCCGGCACGGTGGTAAGGCGTGCCGGGCTGCATAATCAGGACGAGATAGACAGGATGGATGTCAGAATAGGAGATTTCATCTGGGTGCATAAGGCGGGGGAGATAATACCGGAGGTCGGCAGGGTCGAGCTCTCCAAGAGGCCGCAGGATGCGCGCCCCTTCAGGCTGCCCGCGGAGTGCCCCGTCTGCGGCTCGGCGGCCGTGCGGCTGCCCGGCGAAGCGGCGGTCAAATGTACGAACAGCGCCTGCCCCGCGCAGCTCAAGGAGCGAATAATCTACTTCGCGTCGCGCCAGGCGATGGACATCTCGGGGCTCGGCGAAAAGATCATAGACCAGCTCGTGGAAAAGCGCCTGATACGCGATTACGCGGACATTTACGCCCTGAAAGAGGAGGCGATCGCGGGGCTCGACCGCCTTGCCGAAAAATCCGCCCGCAACCTGATCTCGGCTATAGAAAAATCGAAAAGCCGGCCGCTCGGCGCTGTGATAAACGCGCTTGGGATATCGAACGTCGGCGAAAAGACGGCGAACGACCTTGCTGAGCGCTACCGCTCCCTGCGCGCGCTGGAAAAGATTTCGCGGGAGAGCGAACGGGAGCTCGAACTCGCGGACGGCGTAGGGCCGGTGCTCGCGCAGTCGCTCCACGCTTGGTTCAGCGAGCCTCACAACGAGGGGCTGCTCGCGCGCCTGGAAGCGGCCGGCGTGAACTTCGTCTCGAACGAGCCGAAGGCGGAGAGGGGCTCTATGCCGTGGAACGGCCTGAAATTCGTGCTGACCGGGGAGCTGTCGTCGATGACGCGCGCCCAGGCCGGAGAGAGGATACGCGCGCTGGGGGGGGAGACGTTGGAGAGCGTGAGCAAAAAGACGAGCTTCGTGGTCGTAGGTGAAGCGCCGGGCGGCAAGTACGCCAAGGCCCGGAAGCTCGGCGTGCCGACTCTGAACGAAGAAGAATTTTTAAAGAAGCTGAACGATGCGAAAGAAAATAATTCCCCGGCTACGGAGGTAATGAAATGATAGAAAAAATGGAGATGGACAGGGAGCGCCTGCGCGAAGTGCTGACCATGTCGCGGATAGGCCTGCCGGAAGAGGACTATCAGGAGGTCTTGGACCGTGTGAACGATATTTTGCGCCTCTGCGACAAGATGCGTGAGATAGCGCACGAGGAGGTCAAGCCGTTCGAGTGGGAGGTCAAAAAAGCCCCGGCCCGCCGCGCCGACGAGCCGAAGCGCTGGAGCGGGCGCGACGAATTCTTAGCGAAGGCGCCGGTGCGCGACGGCGATTTCTTCCGCGTGCCGCGCATCATAGCGCTGGAAGAGGAAGAGGAGGAGGCGTAGCGATGGAGCTTTTAGGATTATCGGCGCGCGAAATAGCCGCCGGCGTAAAGGCGAAAAAATTCACCGCCGAGGAGGCCGTGCGCGCCTCGATAGAGCGCATAAAGAGATACGATAAAAAATACAACGCTATAGTGGCGCTCTGCGAAGAGGAGGCCGTAGCGTCCGCGAAAAGGGTGGACGAAGCCGTCGCGCGCGGGGAAGAGCCGGGCGCGCTCTGCGGCGTCCCCTACGTCGTGAAAGACAATTTCTGTACGAAAGGCATAGTGACGACCTGCTGCAGCAAAATGCTCAAAGGCTGGGTTCCGAACTACGACGCGACGGCCGTCGAAAAGATGAAAGAGGCCGGCGCGGTGCTGATCGGAAAGGCGAACATGGACGAGTTTGCGATGGGCAGCACGACGGAGAGCTCGATATTCGGGGCTACGCTGAACCCGCGCGACAGGACGCGCGTCCCCGGTGGAAGCTCCGGCGGCAGCGCCGCGGCGGTGGCCGCGGGCTATGTGCCGGTCGCCCTCGGGAGCGACACCGGCGGCTCCGTGCGCCAGCCGGCCGCTTTCTGCGGCGTGCAGGGGATGAAGCCCTCCTACGGGCAGATAAGCCGCTACGGGATAGTGGCCTACGCGTCGTCGCTCGACCAGGTCGGGCCGCTCGCCGCGAACGTGGGGGACCTGGCGCTTCTGATGGACGTCCTTGCGAAGGGAGACCCGAACGACACGACCTGCGACGCCTACGAGCGCCCGTCGTTTACAGGCGCCGCGGCGAAAGCGTCGCTTGCCGGCAAGAGGGTCGCGCTGCTGACGGGCTACGACCGCGGCAGCCTCGACGCGCCTTTATCTGCGGCGATCGACCGCGCGGTCGAGATTTGCCGCGCAGAAGGCGCGTCTATAATTGATGTAAAACTGCCCATAACGATGGAGCACAGCGTCGCCTGCTACTATATGGTCGCGCTCGGCGACGCCAGCTCCAAGCTCGCCTGCTACGACGGCATGCGCTACGGACACCACGCGGACGGCAGAAACCTTTCCGAGATGTACAAGAAGAGCCGCATGGAGGGCTTCGGCGAGGAGGTGCGCAAGCGCATACTCGTCGGCACCTGCATCCTCACGCGAGGCTACTACGAAAATTATTTTGTGCCGGCTATGAAGGTGCGCCAGCTCATCTCCGACGAATTCAAAAATCTCTTCGAAGAGGCCGACATGCTGATCTGTCCCATCTCCCCGGCCCTTGCCTACAAGCGCGGGCTCGGCGAAAAGGATCCCGTCAGGATGTACTTGGGCGACGTCTTTACGACGATCGCGAACCTGGCCGGTCTGCCGAGCGTGAGCCTCAACCTCGGCTTCACGGCGGAAGGGCTGCCGACGAACGTGCAGCTTCTCGCGCCGCGCTTCGGGGACGACGGGCTGCTCTGCTGCGCCGCCGCGATAGAAAGAGCCGCCGGCGCGCCGCATATCGCCGAACTGACGGAGGATGATTGAAATGAAAAGAGAGGTAGTAATAGGGCTTGAAATACATCTCCAGCTCAAAACCAGGACGAAGCTCTTCTGCAGCTGCTCGACGGATTACATCGGGGCCACGCCCAACACGAACGTATGCCCGGTCTGCCTCGCGGTGCCCGGCACGCTGCCGGTGATAAACGACCTCGCGGTCGACCTCGCCGTCAAGATGGGGCTCGGCCTGCACTGCGATATACAGGACGGCACGCGCTTCCACAGGAAGCATTATTTTTACGCGGACCTGCCCAAAGCCTACCAGATAACGCAGTACGAACACGCGATAGCGCAGGGCGGATATCTCGACATAATAGCGGAGGGAAAGAAAAAGCGCGTCCATTTAGACCACCTTCACCTCGAAGAGGACGCCGGGAAGCTCGTCCACCCGACGGCCGACGGACGCCTTTCCGGCGCGGCCTACTCTCTAGTCGACTACAACAGGGGAGGGATGCCTCTTTCCGAAATAGTCTCGCGGCCCGAGATGAATTCGCCGGCGGAGGCTCTGGCCTACATAGCGCAGATTCGCCAGCTCGCGCGCTATCTCGACGTCTCGGACGGCGAAATGGAATCCGGCTCCCTGCGCGTCGACGTGAACGTCTCGCTCTCAAACCCCGACGGTTCCCTGGGCACGCGCGTCGAACTGAAGAACATAAACTCCCTTAGATCGATCGGACGCGCGCTCGAATATGAGATAGCGCGCCAGAACCGCGTTTTGGACGAAGGCGGAGAGCTTGAGCAGGAGACGCGCCTCTGGGACGACGCCGCCGGCGTTACGCGTTCGATGCGCAGCAAGGAGGGCGCGCGCGACTACCGCTACTACGTGGAGATGGACCTTGCGCCTATCGACGCGAAGCCGGATTACGTCCGGCGCATACGCGAGAGCCTGCCGGAAATGCCCTGGGACAAGCGCGACAGATTCGTGTCCGAGTACGGCCTTTCTCTCGAAGAGAGCCAGCAGATTACCGAGCAGCGCGAAGTCGCCGACTACTACGAGGAGATTGTAAAGGCCGGCGCTCCCGCCGCAAAGGCCGCGAACTGGATGCGTACGGAGGTCCAGCGCATACTGCGCGACGACGCCCTCGACATAACAGAATTCCCCATATCGGCCCGTCGCCTTGGGGAGCTCATATCGAAGGTGGAGAAGAAAGAGCTCTCCAACACGCAGGCTAAGGACGTCCTGGCCGCGATGTACGGCGAAAAGCTCTCTCTCGAGGAAGCGATGAAAAAGTGCGGCGCTTCCGGCGAAAAGATGACCGGCGGCGCGCTGGAAGCCGTCGTCGAAAAAGTTTTCGCGTCGCAGCCGGAGGCCGTCGACGCGATCAAAAAAGGCGCGGACAAGAAGGGCGCTAAAGTTAAATTCCTTCAGGGGCTCGTGATGCGCGAGACGCGCGGAAGCGCCGACCCGGCCGAGGTCGCGCGCACGGTCGCGGAGCTGCTGAAATAAAGGAATAAAGGCGCCTCGGCTGAGCCAGATAGAAGTTCGGCGCGGCGGCGCAGGTCGCGCCGAACTTTTTTGCCGCGCCCGCTGCCTGCGGCGCTGCGCTGTGCGATATTTCGTCAAAAATATTGTATAATCATTCAGCCGGCGCGGTATCCGGCCTTTAGCGAATGGGAATGATGGCGATGTTCGAGTACAAACTTATAGCCGAATGCCGGCAGACTGGCGCGAGGGCGGGGGTGTTGACGACGCCTCACGGAACGGTGGAAACGCCCGTATTCATGCCGGTGGGCACTCAGGCGACCGTCAAGGCGATGACGCCGGAGGAGCTCGAAGAGCTCGGAGCTCAGATCATCCTCTGCAACACCTACCACCTGCACATGCGCACGGGCGAAGATATCGTCGAGGAAGCCGGCGGAGCGCACCGCTTCATGAACTGGAAGCATCCGATACTCACCGACAGCGGCGGCTTTCAGGTCTTTTCGCTAGCGAAGCTGAACAAGATAACGGACGAAGGGGTAGAATTCCGCTCCCATATCGACGGCGGCAAGCGCTTCATGCGTCCCGAGGATTCTATGGAGATACAGCAGAAGCTCGGCGGCGATATCGCGATGGCCTTCGACGAATGCGTCAGCCTTCCGACGACGCCGGAATACTCACGCGCCGCGATGGAGCGCACGATAGCGTGGGGCAAGCGCTGCCGCGATCATCACAGCCGCAAAGACCAGGCCCTCTTCGGGATAGTGCAGGGCGCCCTCTACGAGAGCCAGCGCATAGAGTGCGTCGAGCGCCTTGAGGAGATCGGCTTCCCAGGCTACGGCATCGGCGGGCTCTCCGTCGGCGAAAGCCACGCCGAGATGTACGGTGTGCTCGACGCGCTCTGTCCGAAGATGCCGAAGGAGAAGCCGCGCTATCTGATGGGCGTCGGCTTCCCGACGAATTTGATAGAGGGCGTTGCGCGCGGCGTCGACATGTTCGACTGCGTGCTGCCGACGCGCAACGGCCGTAACGGGCAGCTCTTTACGCGCTTCGGCAAGATGAATATAAAAAACCTCTCCTACGCGCGCGACTTTACGCCGCCGGACCCGAGCTGCGGCTGCTACGTGTGCCGGAACTTCACGAGGGCTTACCTGCGCCACCTTTACACGGCCGGAGAGATTCTCGCCGCGCGCCTCTGCAGCTGGCATAACCTTTATTTCCTCGTGAATCTGCTGCGCGACGCGCGCAGCGCGATCGTCGAAGGGCGCTTCCCGGCCTTCCGGCGCGATTTTATGGAAAATTTCATGGAGGGGGCCTACCTTGACGAGTGATTCCCGATCCGCGATAGAAGCGCGCGTCTCTGCCAAAATAGCCTCCCTCTCGGCCGAACAGCTGAAGCTGGTCGAAAAAGGCGCGCGGATAATAAGGCGCGGCGGGCTCGTCGCCTTCCCGACGGAGACCGTTTACGGCCTCGGCGCGGACGCGTTGAACACGGACGCGGTGGCTGCGATATACGAGGCGAAGGGGCGCCCGTCGGACAACCCGCTGATACTTCACGTTTCCTCGATCGCGATGGCCGAAGGAGTAGTCGAGATAAACGCGCGCGCGCGCATACTTATGGAAAAATTCTGGCCGGGGCCTCTTTCGCTGGTCCTTACCGCGAAAGACGTCGTGCCGTCGCGCACGCGCGGAGGGCTTTCTACCGCCGCCGTGCGCATGCCCGACGCCGCTATAGCGCTTGCTCTGATAGAAAAGTCGGGGCTGCCGATAGCGGCTCCGAGCGCCAACGTCAGCGGACGCCCGAGCCCTACGGACGCCGAAACGGTGCGCTCCGACATAGGTGCGAAAATTCCCCTTGTGATAGACGGCGGCGACACGCGCTTCGGCGTCGAATCGACAGTTATAGACATGACCGCGGGGAGCGCAGTGCTTCTGCGTCCGGGCGGCCTCTCGAAGGAAGCGATAGAGGGGGCGCTCGGCGAAGAAGTCCTGCTGCCGCAGGATCAGAACATAATAAGGCGCTCCCCCGGCACGAGATACCGCCACTACGCGCCGTCTCTGCCGCTCGTGCTCTGCTGCGCTCAGGACGTGCCTAAAGGGGCGCGCAGATGGGCGTGGATGGGCATAAGCGAGCCGCAGGGCGAGCCCTGCGCTCAGATGATATTCAAGGACAAAGCCGAATACGCGAAAGAGCTTTTCCGCGCGCTGCGAGCGCTCGAAAAGAGCGGAGCGGAGATAATATACGCCGAAACGCCCGACGAGACGGGTATAGGAAGGGCTCTGAAGGACAGGCTGCTGCGCGCCTCGGGAAAATAAAAGGGCCGCCCTTAAGGGAGGCCCTTCTCTACGTCGCGTTCCCTTCTTACAGCCTCTTTCCCAGCTCCGAGAGGCCGCGCCCCAGCATGATGAGGCTCAGCCCGCCGAATATCAGGTCGAAGCCGAGAATGATGCCGATGACGACCGCGCCCTCAAAAAAGTTACGCCACATCATGAACGCGAGGATTATGCTCAGTATTCCGGAGAGCAGGACCCAGAGCGAGCCGCCGACCGCGCGCATGCGGAAATATTCGACTACCCTCAGCACGCCGTCGGCAAGGAAATACGCCGCGAGCAGAATCGACAGAGTCATCACGCCGGCGAGCGGATGCGTGAGGAAGAGCACCCCGGCGACGATCGATATCGCGGCCATAAAGGCCTGCTGCCACGGGCTTACGCCCTCGCGGAAAGCGCCGTAGGCCCCCAACGCGTTTGAAAAACCTACCGCAAGCAGGAAAAAGCCGACCAGCGTCTCTATAGCGAAAGAGGCGAGCAGAGGCATCGCAAGCGACAGGACGCCTATTAGCAGCAACAGCCCCCCTACGATGTAAAACCTTCTCTTGCTCTTTGCGCAATCTTCTTTGGAAAAATCTTCGCTGAACAGCATGACGTCAACCTCCGTAAAAAGCCGCGCCCAGCGGCGCACAAGCCCGTTTGAAAATCGTTTAGAGTATATCATAACAATTAGCGAAACGCCCTCTTTTTGTGCTATTCTTTTAAGGTAAAAGAAGGAGGATGCCGCGAAATATCATCCCCGCGTTATCGTCATAAAGCGCGCGGCTGCTCGCGTCATAAGGAATAAAAAACTTCGAGGAGGAGACGACATGAGAGACGCTCCGATGACGATAGCGAGAAAAAAAGAATTTGAGCTCGATCATAAAAGGTGGAGCGGCGGCATAACGACGCAGCTTGCGATATGGCCGGAGGAGGCCGACTACGCGTCGAGGCGCTTCGACTGGCGCATCAGCTCCGCGGCCGTCGAGGATGAGAGATCGACCTTCACGCCGCTGCCTGGCGTTCACCGCCACATCATGACGCTCGGCGGCGAGATGACGCTGACGCACGAGGGGATAAGGACGCGCGTGCTGAAGCCTCTGAGCGACGTCGAAGAATTCGAGGGAGAGTGGAGGACTACCTCGGTCGGCCGCTGCACCGATTTCAACCTGATGCTGCACGCAGGCTTCCGCGGGCGCATCGCGCCGCTGCACGCTGCGGACGTGACAACGCTGCCGTCTGCCCCTTCCGAGGTGGTTTGGTACGGCATATATTTCGCGGCCGACGCGAAAGCAGCGATCAGATATGACGGCTATCGCGTAGAGCTTTCGCAGGAGAGGGGAGACTTCGTTCTCATCAGCTACAGGCCCCGGCTATGCGTGGACGTGATGCTTTCGTTCTCTTCCTCCTCTTTTGTTCCAGCTGTTTCGGCGGCGGTGTGGCGCGGGATATGATGATAGGGGCGCTTCGCGGCGCGGCCGTATCGAAGTTGCAGTTCGCCCCGGGCTCGCGCTGGGAGGAGGCTCTGATCGTCGAAAAGAATCTGCCGCCGGCCGAGCTGCGCGCATGGCTTGGCTGTTTCAAAGATTCCCATATCGGCGCAGAGGCCTTCTTCGAAATCAAAGGGACTCAGGCCTTTATCGGCGCGCGCTTGGCGTTTTCGCCGGCCGTCGCAGACGAAGCCGCGCGCGTCGCGGAAAAATTCATTTCGAGCACGGGCTTAGCCGTCCACGATTTTATAAAATCCGCAGAAAAAATTTCCGACGCTCTGCTTTTCCTCGGCGAACCGGGCTTCATGGAGCTGGGGCTCGTCAACATGTGGCAATCCTTCGGCCCATTGCCCTTCTGGAAAAAGGAGGGCGGCTCTCCATTTGCGCGTCTGAACGCCGCCCTTTTGCGCGACGGGCGCTTTGCCTCGGAGCTGCCTGCGCCGCCGGCAGTGGAAATAGCTTGGGACTCTCCGCTGCCGCACTGGATGGGCGTTTGCCTGTCGAGAGGCGCCGGCGGAAAATATTTTCTCGATATGGCGGCGGCTGAAAAATTTTTGACGAAAGACACGGCTTTCTGACAGGGCGCGTCGAGGCGCGCTAAATTTATTTTATCCGGCCGATGAATTCAATGCTATAATCAGTCGAAATTATAAGAGATTTCCCGGCGCGTAGACGCGCCCCGCGTGACGCGACGGAACTTAAAATCGATAGGGAGATGACTTATTATGAAAGAAGTGAAAATGTTTATGTTCGAAGGCTGCCCACACTGCAAAAAAGCGCTTGAAATAAAGGCGGCGCTGCTGGAGGCCCGCCCCGAATATAAAAAGGTGCCCTTCGTCATGATAGACGAGAAAAAAGAGCCGGAAACAGCGGATAAATACGATTATTACTACGTGCCGACATTCTACGTCGGAGACGATAAAATCGCCGAAGGCGTGCCGAGCGAAGAGGGTGTCGCGAAGGTCTTCGAACTTGCATACGAAGAATAGCGTTCTGACATGAAAAACGTATCGGACCTCGAAATAATGGAGCTCGTTGGCGGCACGCCTCTCTACAGGCTGAAAAAGGATACCGGCGGCGCCGAGGTGTGGGTCAAGCTCGAAGGCTCGAACCCAGGCGGCTCCATCAAAGACCGCGCTGCGTGGGGGATGCTGAAGGACGCGCAGGAGCGCGGGCGGCTCTCCGACAGCTCCGTGATAGTCGAGCCGACGAGCGGCAACACCGGTATAGGGCTCGCGATGCTCGGGCGCGCTCTCGGGCTTTCCGTCATACTCACTATGCCCGAGTCGATGTCCGCCGAGCGCCGCGCGGTGCTTTCCACTTTCGGGGCGGAACTTATACTGACGCCAGCCTCCGATGGGATGGCAGGCTCCGTCGCGGCCGCGGAGAAAATATTAAAAGAAAATCCCAAAGCCGTCATGCTCGACCAGTTTTCCAATCCTGGCAACCCGAAGGCCCACGAGGAGACGACCGGACCGGAAATACTGGCGCAGCTGCCGGACGGCAAAAAGCTCGCCGCCTTCGTCGCCGCCTTCGGCACCGGAGGCACGCTGACCGGAGTGGCTCGCGCGCTCAGAAAAGAGCTCCCGGACGTCAAAGTCGTGGCGGTCGAGCCGGCTTCCAGCCCTCTTATGACGAAGGGACACGCTGGGCCGCACAAGATACAGGGAATCGGAGCGAACTTCGTTCCCAAAAACCTCGCGGTGAAAGAAATCGACGAATTCATGACCGTTACTGACGACGACGCGATCGATACGGCGCGCGCACTTGCTGCCGAAGAGGGGCTCTTCAGCGGAATATCGACCGGGGCTAACGTGTACGCGGCGATAGAAATTGCTAAAAAACTGCCCAGAGACAATATCGTGGTAACGGTGCAGCCCGACAGAGGAGACAAATACCTCAGTGTTTTCACCGCGTAGCCGCTATCACACTACTATGGCGCAGTCGGCAGACTTCATAAAGGAAAAGATGCTCTTCGCGATGAAGTTCGCCGCGGCGCCGCGCACCGTGGGCAGCGTTACGCCGAGCTCGCCGTACCTTGTCTCGTCGATGTTTCTAAACGTCGACTGGCAGAGCGTCGGCGTGGTAGCCGAGCTCGGCGCCGGCACAGGCGTGATGACGAAAGAGATATTGAAACGCAAGTCCCCGGGTAGCCGCTTCTTCGCCTTTGAGATAGAGAGAGGGCTTCGTCTGAGGCTGAGTCGCGAGCTGAAAATAAAAATTTACGACGACGCCGCGAAGCTGCCGCAGGTCCTTGACAGAGCGCGCGTCGGCAAAGCGGACTTGATAGTCTCGGGGCTGCCTTTCGCGGTGCTGCCGCGCTGTGTTACCGCGGCGGTCATGGACGCGGTGCAGCGAACCCTTTCAGACGAGGGGATATTTGTCGCCTTCCAGTATTCGCACCATATGAAAAGTTCATTTGAAAGCATATTCGAACAGCTCTCCACGAGGCTTGTCGTGATGAACATCCCCCCCGCGGTCGTCTACGAATGCAGGGGAGTAAAGCGCGGCGCCGGCTGCTGTGATTAAAAGTCCCCGCCGCCGGGCGCTAAACGCCGTGTATGATGTTTGACAGGGCGCAGATGGCTTTGCCGTAGATTTGGAAAGCGGCTGTGTCGTTTTCCTCCGCGGGAATGTTCAGGGTTTTTCCGTCTTCGGCAATCAGCTCCACGCTTCCGTCGGGAATTAAATGAATCTTCTTGAATGCAAATTTATTATGGTATCGTATAAGGGCGACGTCCATGCTCTCCGCTCTTTCGGCAGGGTTTACCACCACGCGCGAGCCTCTCACGATGCCCCAGCCCGCGCAGGAGACTTCGGCTATGACGGCGAACGGCGGCTGACTGTCGTCGATTCTACTCTTTAAAATATGTTTTTCCAGAAAGATGAGCTCGTCCTCTTGAGTCATCTTATACAGCTCTTTCATTAAGAGCCCGTTATAAAGCCGTTCCATATCTTCAAAGCTTCTCACTACTATAGGGACGAAGGAGTCTTTGCTCCCCGCCGTTTTGTGAACGCCGTCGTCTGTATGAGGCTTTGCAAAACCGTCTTCTTCTCCAAGAAGATAATTCACGCTGGCTCCCAGCGCCGAAGATATTTTAGGAAGATATGTCGCAAGCGGGATCCGTTTGCCGCTTTCCCAGTTGATTATCGTCCATTTTGAGACGCCGACGATCTCTCCGAATTTTTCCTGAGTGATTTTCTTCTCTATTCTTTTTTTGTGGATCCGTGTTCCTAAAATATTTTCCATTTGTCAATTATCAAATTGAAAAAATTGTTTTTCAAGATGATTTATGTCAATCATAATTGTTGACGAATGTCATATTTCAAGTATAATCTCAATGGTTATTGCACAATTATCAACATAACAAAAGAGAGGATGCTTGAGCGATGAAATGTGTGATACTTGCCGGAGGCCTGGGTACGCGTCTTTCGGAAGAGACCGTCCTGAAGCCTAAGCCTATGGTCGAAATAGGCGGCCATCCCATACTCTGGCATATAATGAAAATCTATTCGCATTACGGAATAAACGATTTTATTATCTGCGCCGGTTATAAAGGCTACCTTATAAAAGAATTTTTCGCAAACTACCGCCTGCATATGTCGGACGCGACCTTCGACATGGAAAGCGGACAGGCGCAGATACACAACAATTACGCGGAAGCTTGGCGCGTCACCTGCGTCGACACGGGCGACGCGACGATGACTGGCGGCCGCATCAAACGCATAAAAGAATACGTCGGCGGCGAGACCTTTTGCATGACCTACGGCGACGGCGTCTCCGACGTGAATATAACGGAAGAGATAAAATTCCACAAAGAAAACAAAAACCGCGCGACGCTCCTCGCCGTCCAGCCGCCGGGACGCTGGGGGCATATGAAGCTTGAAGGCGATAAGATAGAGAAATTCGAAGAGAAGACCCAGGGGGACGGCGGCTGGATAAACGGCGGCTTCTTCGTGCTGGAGCCGGACGTCTTCGAGCTTATCGAGGGCGACGCCACCGTATGGGAGCGCGAGCCGCTCGAGGCCCTGGCCAAAAACGGCGAGCTGTCGGCATGGTTCCACCGCGGCTTCTGGCGCCCTATGGATACATTGCGCGACAAGATGGCGCTGGAAAAAATGTGGCAGGAAGGCTCTGCCCCGTGGAAAGTATGGTGACCGGCGAATTCTGGCGGGGCAGGCGCGTATTCCTCACGGGGCACACCGGCTTTAAGGGCTCGTGGATGAGCCGCGTGCTGTTGAATATGGGCGCCGAACTCACCGGATACAGCCTGCCCGCGCCGACGCAGCCGAACCTTTTTTCAATGGCGGGGCTTGAGGGAAATATAAAAAGTATCATCGGCGATATCCGTGATTTTGAAAAATTAAACGACGCCGTGAAAAAAAGCTCCCCGGAAATCATCATCCATATGGCCGCTCAGCCGATAGTGCGCGAGAGCTATAAGGACCCGCGTTACACCTATGAGGCCAACGTTATGGGCACGGTGAATATATTAGAATGCGTCAGGCTCTGCGAAAGCGTCAAGAGCTTCGTCAACGTCACAACAGATAAAGTCTACCACAACAGAGAGTGGTGCTGGGGGTACAGGGAAGAAGACTCCTTAAACGGCTACGACCCGTACTCCAACAGTAAAAGCTGCTCCGAACTCGTCACGAGCAGTTATAAAAACAGCTTCTTCGGCGATGGAAAGACTGCCGTGTCGACCGCAAGGGCCGGCAACGTCATCGGCGGCGGGGATTTCGCCCCCGACCGCATCATCCCGGACTGCATCCGCGCCGTCATGAAAAAAGAGCCCATCGTCGTCAGGAACCCGCACTCCACGCGCCCGTATCAGCACGTTTTGGAGCCCGTATTCGCCTACCTGATGATCGCCGAAAAGCAGTACGAGGAGCCGGGAAAATATGCCGGCTCATATAACGTGGGCCCGGACGACTGCGACTGCCTGACGACGGGAGAGCTGGCGGACGTCTTCTGCTCCGCGTGGGGCGGCGGCGCGAAATGGGAAAACAAATGGCGCGGAGGGCCGCACGAGGCGAACTTCCTGAAACTCGACTGCTCAAAGATCAAGAAAAGCTTCGGCTGGCGGCCGCGGTGGCATATAGCGAAAGCCGTGGCGAAGACCTGCGAATGGAGCAAAGCCTGGCTTGCCGGCAAAGACGCCGCGGCGGCAATGGACTGCCAGATAAAAGAATATATGCGCGGAGAGTGAAAATAAAATGAAAAACGAATCAGAAAAGGGAAGGGCGCTGCGCTCCCGTATATACGAGCTTGTAAAGGAATATTACGAAGCGGAACATATAAAAGCTCCGTATAAAGAGGGAGACCCCATCCCATATGGCGGAAGGATATACGACGAGAAGGAGCTGATCGGCCTCGTCGGAGCGTCGTTGGACTTTTGGCTCACGGCAGGGCAAGAAACCGATAAATTTGAAAAAGACTTCGCCTCCTTTCTCGGCGTGAAACACTGCTCTCTTGTGAACTCCGGCTCGTCGGCGAACCTGCTCGCCTTCATGGCCCTCACCTCCCCGAAACTTGATGAAAAAAGGATACTGCCCGGCGACGAGGTGATCACTGTGGCTGCCGGCTTTCCCACCACAGTGACGCCCGTCATACAATACGGCGCCGTGCCCGTCTTCGCCGACGTTTCCATACCTACGTACAACATAGATACGGGCCTCCTTGAAAAAGCGCTCAGCGGCAGGACGAAGGCCGTTATGCTCGCCCACACTCTGGGAAATCCGTTCAACGTAAAAAAAGTGAAGGAGTTCTGCGCGGAACATGGGTTGTGGCTCGTCGAGGACAACTGCGACGCCCTGGGCTCGCGTTACTGTCTGGAAGGGAAATGGGCGTACACCGGCACATTCGGAGACATCGCCACGTCGAGCTTCTACCCGCCGCACCATATGACGATGGGAGAGGGCGGCGCGGTCTATACCGACAACGCGGAACTCCACAGGATAGTAGCTTCGCTGCGCGACTGGGGACGCGACTGCTTCTGTCCGTCAGGGCGCGACAACAGCTGCGGGAGGCGCTTCACGCAGAAGTTCGGCGAGCTTCCCCTTGGCTACGATCATAAATACGTCTATTCGCACTTCGGCTACAACCTGAAAGCCACAGACTTGCAGGCGGCCGTTGGCTGCGCACAGCTTGAAAAACTTCCGCGCTTCATCGAAGCCCGCGCTAAAAATTGGAATTTCCTTAAAGAAGAGCTTAAAAAACATGATGCCGACAAATTCCTTGTCCTGCCTGAAAAAGAGCAGGACTCCGAGCCCAGCTGGTTCGGCTTCATGTTGACCGTAAAAGAAAGCGCGCCGTTCACGCGGGACGATTTAGTCACAAGTCTTGAAAACAACAAAATTCAGACGCGTATGCTCTTTGCAGGCAACCTTATCAAGCATCCCTGCTTCGACGAAATGCGCAAAAGCGGCAAAGGCTTCAGAGTTGCAGGCTCGCTTGCAAATACCGACAGGATAATGAACCGCAGCTTCTGGGTAGGCGTATATCCGGGCATGTGCGAAGAGAAACTTGCGAAGATAGTCGCCGTTATCAAAGACTATGTAAAAAGGTAGAAATTATGACAGTAAGCGAATTTATAGCGGAATACCTCTATTCGCAGGGGGTCGACTGCATATTTGAAATGATCGGCGGCATGACCGTCAGGCTGCTGGACGCCATATACAGACACGGCGGCATCAAAATAATTTCCATGCACCACGAGCAGGCCGCCGCGTTCGCCGCCTGCGGCTGGGCTCAGGTAAAGGGCGTGCCCGGCGTGGCGCTCGCGACCAGCGGCCCGGGCGCGACAAACCTTGTAACGGGCATCGGCACGGCCTATTTCGACTCCATCCCCGCCGTATTCATCACCGGCCAGGTCAATCAAAACGAGCTCAGCACCGGCACGAAATGCCGCCAGATAGGCTTTCAGGAGACGGACATCGTTTCCATAGCCGGGCCTATAACGAAAATGTCCGTGCAGCTGCAAAAAGCTCAGGATATAACGACTCTGCTGCCGGACGCTTTCAAAACCGCACTGGGCGGGCGCCCCGGGCCTGTGTTGCTCGACGTTCCGATGAACCTTCAGAAAGAGGAGATCGATTGCTCCTGCTTCGATTTCAGCCCGGTCGAGGTAAATAATCCGCTTCCGCCGGCGGAAGCGCTTGACGGCTTTATCGACAAGCTGAACGCCGAATTAAGCGAGGCGCGCCGCCCTCTTATGCTGCTTGGCACCGGCGTCATCCGTTCGCATACGGAAAAAGAGGCGCGGCGTTTCGCAGAAGAAAAACAAATCCCCGCCGTATATTCGTGGCACGGCAAGGGAATAATAAGCAGCGAATGCAAATGGTCTGTCGGCCTTACTGGGACCAATGGGAACAGGTGGGCTAACAGGGCTCTGGCACACTGCGACTTGCTGATAATTCTTGGCAGCAGGACTGACGTGCGTCAGATAGGCGCAAACACTGATGTTTTTTCGCAGAATAAGACCATATTCCACATAGACATAGATGAGGCAGAACTTAATAACAGGCTGAAAAATACCAACACGTTGTGCGCAGATTTAAAAAATATTTTGCCGCTGCTGATTGAACGTACAAACAAGTCGAGCGCTTCTGCCGAGTGGCTGGCAGGTATAATTAAAGACAAGGAAGAAAACCCCGACACTAAAGAGCTTTCTCATATATCCGGCATAAACCCGAACGCGTTCGTATATAAAATCAGCAGCTCAGAAAACAACGGAGCGTCAGGCTACGTCTCCGGAGTTGGGACAAACAGGACGTGGGTCTCTCAATCCCTATGGCTCAAAGAAGGCCAATATTACATAACGACCCCATGCATGGGCTCAATGGGCTTTGCGCTGCCTGCGGCGGTAGGCGCGTCCATTGCGGACGCCGGAGCTGAAATTATCGTCGTAGCGGGAGACGGCGGTATGCAGTGCAATATACAGGAGCTTGAGGTAATAAACAGGCTTGCTTTGCCTCTGAAGATAGTGGTTATGAAGAACAACGCCCTTGCGACCGTGAGGCAATTCCAAAAAGAAATATGCGGAGGGCGCCTGCCAGGCTCTGATTGGACCTTCGGCGCGCCGGATTTCGTAAAAGTCGGCAAAGCATACGGGCTAAGGTCTGATCGTTTGGAACGCCCCGAGGAAATGGATGAAAAAATAAAAGAATTCCTTGCCGGCGGCGGACCTGCGCTGTTGGAAGTAGCCGTCGACAAAGAGGCCGGGGCTTATCCCAAAATGCAGTTCGGCCATAACCTTGACGACATGTTCCCGTTTAAATAGCGTGCGTCTTATGATCATTGCGGAAGATTGTGATTTCATAGCGGCAAACGCCCCCTGCGGCTGGCAGAAATTAAAGGACGCGAAAATATTTATCACGGGCGGGACCGGTTTCTTTGGCAAATGGTTTCTGCACAGCTTTTGCCATTTAAACGAGAGGCTGCGTCTCAACGCAAGAATGGAGATTCTGACGCGCGATCCGGAGAAGTTTCTGCGCAGCTGCCCGCAGTTCGCGCAAGAAGCTTCCCTTTCATTCCTCAAAGGCGACGTCAGGGATTTTCATCTGCAAGACGGCTGTGATTTTCTGATACACGCCGCGACGCCGTCCGACGGCAGGCTTGACGAGTCACGGCCGGACGAGCTCTTTTCCGTAATTGCCGACGGCACGCGAAATGTCGTGAAAAACGCCGAGAGCGCGGGTGTGAAAAAAATGCTGTATGTAAGCTCGGGCGGCGTTTACGGCACGCAGCCGCCAGAGCTTTCACATATGCCGGAAACATACGAGCCTCATCCTTCTAACGCGTACGGCAAAGGAAAACTGGAAGCGGAAAAGTTGTGCTTTGCAGGCCCTGTCCCTTCGTCGTCGGCGCGCTGTTTCGCGCTTGTCGGCCCTTATCAAAATTTGGACAGCAGACGCTTTGCGATCACTTCTTTTATCAATGACGCGATAAACGGCAGGCCCATATCCGTCAGGGACGGCCGCCCGTACCGTTCGTATCTTTATGCCGCCGATCTTATGATATGGCTGTGGACGATCCTTATCGAAGGAAGGGATAAGGAAACTTATAACGTCGGCTCCGAAGAGGCGGTCTCGATAATGGAACTTGCGCGGGCCGTGGCAGAGTGCGTCGTTCCCTCCGCGGCTGTAAGCGCGTCAAACGCGGCCTACGGCGCAAAGACGCCTCCTTCAAGATATGTCCCTGACACTCGAAAAGCTGCTGAAACATTGAATTTGAAGCAGCTCGTCCCCTTCGCCGAGGGAATAAGGAAGACTGTGGAATGGAACAGGCGGAATTGCTTGAACGTGCATTGAATTTGTTTCATATCCTACTGAATGATCAGCGTATACGCTTCCTTATCGTCGGCGGCATAAATACAGTAGTCGGCTATGGAACATTCGCCGCGCTGGTATTCTGCGGCCTCCACTACATAGCGGCGCACGTGGCGGCTACCGTTGTGGGAACGGCGTGCAGCTACATACTTAATAAATACTTTACTTTCAAGCAGTACAAAAAATCCTTCGCGGAAGCCTGCCGCTTCGTACTGGTCTACGTGGCGAGCTTCTTTTCCGGCATTGTGATCCTATACGTGATGGTCTCGGTAATGTCGCTGAACGCTTACTTCGCGGGAATGCTGAATCTCGTGTTCACTACGCTGATAAGCTGGTTCGGCCATAAATATTTCAGCTTTCATGTGGATTGAAGAGAGGGCGGCCTGATGAAGACTATAAGCGTGCTGATACCGACATACAACGAAGAAGACAACGTCGTTCCTATGTGCGACGCGGTCAGAGAGGAATTCGCCAAAAACCTGCCGCATTATGACTACGAAATAATCTTCATAGACAACTGCTCGAAGGACAAGACCCGCGAGCGGCTGGAGCTCCTTTGCGCCGGAGACGAAAAAGTCAAGGCGATATTCAATGCGCGCAACTTCGGACAGAGCCGCTCCCCGTACTACGGATTGATGCAGACGGCGGGAGACTGCGCCGTCCGCCTCTGCGCCGATTTCCAGGAGCCTGTCGAAATGATCCATCGCTTTGTCGAAGAGTGGGAGAAGGGCTATAAAATCGTAGTTGGCATAAAAACGTCGAGCAAAGAAAGCAAAGTCATGTATGCCCTGCGATCTATTTACTACAAATTAGTGAAAAAATTTTCAGATGTCGAACAGATAGAGCACTTCACGGGCTTCGGCCTCTACGACAGGGCTTTTATCGACGTGCTGAGAAAACTTGACGATCCCGCCCCCTTTCTGCGCGGCATCGTGGCCGAGCTGGGCTGGAAGCGCAAAGACATCGAATACGTCCAGCAGCTGAGAAAGAGCGGAAAGTCAAAAAATAACCTTTACACCTTGTACGACTACGCCATGCTCAGCGTGACGAGCTATACGAAGATAGGCATCCGCCTCGCGGTGTTCCTGGGCGCGATAGCCGGCTTTTTCAGCGTAGTCATCGGCGTGCTTTATCTCATCCTCAAACTGCTTTACTGGGACAAGTTCCCAGCCGGAACAGCGCCGATGCTGATAGGCATGATGTTCCTCGGCGCCGTGCAGCTCTTCTTCATCGGCATGATCGGCGAATATATTCTCACGATCAACGCAAGGCTGATGAAGCGACCGCTCGTCATTGAGGAAAAAAGGATAAATTTCTGATTTACTTGGATAAACGCTGGAGGGGATAAGATGTACAGGATCATCGAAAAATATTTTGGAGAGGCCGATGAATTTAACATGAAGAGGGCTTTCTCTGTCTATAGCTTATTGTTTTTGCTTCTGATGTCGTTTACTTACTTATTGTTCTATAGCGCCGGCAAAGGTCCTTTTCAATTTGAGGTCGACGGCCTTACATATTTCAGCAGGATTGCGTACATAGGCAGGTACGTGCGGTCTGTTTTACAAAACATTTTCTTAAACAAATCGTTATCTTTTCCCGTTTACGATTTTCGCATAGGCCTTGGCGACGACGTTTTCATTTATATGTGGGTAGGGTTGCTAAACCCCATTATACTCTTTACGGCGCCATTTTTCTCCATTGAGCATACGGAAAAGCTTTATTGGCTAATATGCTTTTTACACATGTATCTGTCTGGCGTGTCATTTTTGTTTTTTTGCTCATATAAAAAGATGGATGTACTTGCTTCTGCCTGTGGCGCAATTGCATATGTATTCTCTGGTTTCGCTCTTTTTTACTTTCTTAAGCATTTCCTTTTTATAGTACCGATGATATTGTTGCCGCTGATGTTCTTAGCGCTTGAGAAGGTGTTGCATGGAGAAAAGCCCGTCCTATTTATAGCAATGGTGGTTCTGGCATTCCTCATCAATTTTGTTTTTGCGTGTATGATGATAATAATGACGTTTATATGTGGGGTATTTCGTTTTTTTGATATATATAAAGAGAAGCGATTCAAACATTTTTGCTCTATTCTTTTTAAATGCTCTGTCGGCTTTCTTACCGCTGTAATGCTTGTCGCCCCATTTCTCTTCCCTGTAGTGTTTAAATTTTTGGAAAGTCCGAGAAATTTAGATATTGTACCCAGTGGAGGCCTTTTGTTATTTAATAAATACTTTGTTTTTGACTGTATCACTTATCTTTTTGCTCCTGGTGGAATGTGGGGGCGTACATCAATGATTCCGGTTTGTATTTTTGCATTAGTTTGTTTATTTAAGAAAAAAGGGGATAGGGGATTAAAGCTATTTATATTATTCTCCTTCTTGGGACTTGTTTCTCCGATGGTTGGTTACTTTTTTAATGCAGGGAAATATGTAACGGATCGGTGGATGTTTATTTTACCTTTCGTACTGGCGTATGCGTTTACTCTCATGTTCCACAGAATAGCAAAATGGCGCGATGAAGATAAAAAACTTTGCATTATAGCTACAGGGGCATATGCTCTATTTGTATTGATATCGTATGTGTTTGTAATAAAAAGAGTTAATATGTATGCTTTTTATGCCAGCATTGCGATGCTGTCTATGGTACTGTTATTTTCTCTATTAAAAAGATACAACTTAACGTATAGAAGGGTTCTCCTTTTCTGTATGACTGGTTTTTTCGCTTTGATGAATATCTACTTCTTGTATTCAACTGATTATGTTAATTATTTAAAGACATTTGGCCCTAAGGACAGAGCTTATATTGTTTTCAATGAACTATCCATCAATATGTTAGATGAAATAGAAATTCCATACTCTTATAGCTTTTTTCGGAGTGATGCAACTAACGTATATCCTCTCTTCTCTTATAATCTCGTTAAACAATATGGGCTCACCGGATACACAAGCCTTTTGCCTCCTGTATACGCCGATTCACAATTTGCCTTGGAAAATATCGGCGCGTGGCATTTTTATCGGATTCAAGGATTTAATGAAAGAGCGGCCTTAGATACGCTTGCAAGCGTAAAATACTTTATCGCTCCCAGAGGCAAAGAAGCGCTTGTCCCATACGGTTTTATAAGAATAGCAGAAGACGAAAACAATTTTCTCTCGTATTCTGTCTTTGAAAATAATTATTTCCTGCCGATCGGATATACATACTCAAACTATATAACACAAGAAGATTATAAACGTCTTTCTGCGCTTGATAAGCAGGAGACACTGCTTCAAACTGTGGTTTTAGAGATATCGCCACACGGATTTGGCAAAAGCAGGAATCTTAAGTTCTCAGAAGTAAGCGTACCATGTAATATAACAAATATGGATGGAGTGGAGTGGGATGACGGTGTTCTCAGGATTAATAAAAAAAATGCCGTTATAACGCTATCTTTCCCTGTCATAGCAAATGCGGAAATGTATTTACGGATACAGGGGTTAAATGTAAATCACGAAAGAGTCTCGCCAAACTTTTTTAATGTTATTGTTGAATACTCAAAAATCAAAAAAACCTTTTTCATTGCGCAAAATACTTTTTCGCAATATCACGGACGTGAAAATTTCCTCGTAAAACTTTGCACGTCAACAAAATCATCGGAGGAGACATGTTCAATAACCTGGCCAGTAAAAGGCACCTTTAAACTCGATGACATCCAAGTCTACGCCCAGCCAATGGACAACTACCCAGCGCAAATAAACAAGTTGCGCGAGGATGTGCTGGAAAATATTTACGTGGGCAACGATAAGGTCTCCGGCACTATAAGCCTGAAGAAAAACAAAATCCTCTGCCTCTCGATTCCCTACAGCAAAGGCTGGCACGCTAAGGTGGATGGCAAGAAAACAGAGCTCTTAAAGGCAAACTCCCTCTTCATGGCGCTGCCTCTAGAGGCGGGCGACCATAAAATAGAGCTGGAGTACCACGTTCCGGGCTTCCGTCTCGGGCTCTGCTTCTTCGCATTGGGCGCAGTTATATTGTCCGGAATGATCATTCACGACAAGAAAAAGAAAAAACCGATGAAAGAAAATGGCGCTTTGCCTCCTGTACAGGAATAGAGGTGAGAAAGCCGCCGCGCCGGGCTTTTTATGACAATTTTTAGGGAAATATGGCTGTAAAAACAAAAGGCTGGGGTTTGTCTAGTATGCTTCCGCGGGCGCGGCCGGTACTCCCGGCGGATCGATTATGTCTATCGTAGCGGACGAACATTACCAGCAGCGCCTGAAAAAAGTATGTGAGCGGGCGCTGTCCTGCAGCTGCAGACCGAGCTGCAAAAGTGTCAAAATCTTCTCACTGTCATGAGTAAGGAGCCAGATGCGCAGCTGTCGTATGAAACAGAAGAACAGGCCGCGCGGCATCACCGGAGGTGCCAGATAAGATGACGCTGCCGTGAAAGACGTACTCTTCGATGATGTTTCGGCATGCTGCTCAATATCGCATACAACAACAGCACTATAAGAACGAAGCAATAAAGAATATTGCTTATTTCTTTGTATTTGGTAGAGAAAATTTTGAGTTGGCCGAATAAAATATATACTTTATGTAATTTGTCAAAAAAGATCAAAAACAGGATTGACAAATATAAAATATTTGTTATAATGATCATGTAAGGCAAACCCTCTAAAAAAAGAGGTTAGTAATAAATATAATGAAAAAAGAATTTATACCCGGTAAAGATTATAACCGGAATGAAATCATCGAATTTATTATCCAACAGGGGTGGATAATAGAATCTAAAGGCAAAACAGGACATTTGGTTTGTCGAAAAGAGGGGGAGCGTCCATTTGATTTACCGACGAACCCCAAAAAAGGAACCAAAAATAAAATATATAAGCTAATAGGTTTGAAATAGGTATGAGGCGGCCTCCGCCGCCTCTAAAGAAAAAAGAGAAGGAATGTGAAGATGAATAAAAAAGACATGTATGCGTTCCCGGCAGTCTTGACCATCGACCACGAGGACAACGACGCTGTGCTCGTGTCTTTCCCAGACCTTGATAATTGCTTTGCGGACGGTAATGATTTTGCCGATGCGTTGGAAGAGGCGCGCGAGGCGTTAGGTAATGTGTTGTATTGGATGGAGAAGGACGGGCAGCCCATACCCGAGCCGTCCGACATTAGAACAATAGAAGTGCACAACGACTCTATAAAAACTTTAGTAGCTGTAGATATGATAGAGTTCCGTAGGGCATGGGATACACGCAGCGTAAATCGCACAGTAACTCTTCCCGCATGGCTTGACGAGATGGCGAAAAAGGAACAGGTCAATTTTTCACAGGCGCTTCAGCAGGCGTTGAAGAATAAGCTTGGTATAGATCAGTCGCATACGCCCCAAATGGTATAGACTGGCACAAATAAGCACAGCCGCCCTTCGGGGCGGCTTTTTAGTCCGTTTAGGCAAAGCCGCCACAGTGATAATAGTTTTCGTTTTAGGAAAGATTGGACGTGATGCCCTCCAAAAAATCTTTTTTGGCGCCTCCAGGTGCCGCTTAGAAAAGTGTAAAACTGCCCAGCGCTGTTTTGCCGATAGATTTTTTAGTATGCTTCCGCGGGCGCGGCCGGGAGATTTTCAAGTTTTTTGCGGCTGTCGCGGACTTTCTGCGCTTCTTTCGCCGCGTAGGCCTCCAGCTTTGTTGTCAATTCGTCGTCGGAGGCTGCGACGATGCGCGCGGCCAGCAGGCAGGCGTTTTTCATCGCGTTGAGCCCTACCGACGCGGCCGGCACTCCCGGCGGCATCTGCGCTATCGAAAGCAGCGCGTCCATGCCGTCTATCGCGCCGCCCTTTACCGGCACTCCTATCACCGGCAGCGTGGTCGCCGCCGCTACGACGCCGGGGAGCGCCGCCGAGAGTCCGGCGACTGCGACGAGCGCCTTTATGCCGCGGGCGCTGGCGCCCTTTGCGTAGTTTTCTACGTCTTTCGGCGTGCGGTGCGCCGAGGCGATTGCGACTTCAAATTCTATTCCCAGCTCTTCGAGCGTCGGCGTTCCCTTTTCAACGACGGGGATGTCGGACGCGGAGCCCATTATGATGCCGATTTTGGTGGACATTTTCTTTCCTTTCTTCTGATTCGTGGTAGTGCCGCCCTGGGCGTCTGACGTCCCGGCCGGGACGTCAGACTGAGCGGCCTTGATATACCGGGCGGTTTATGTATAGATTATTATTTCTTTTTTAGCGTTTTATCTCCAATGTCGTTTCTGTAGTGGCACTTGTCGAAGTGAATTTTTTTCACTCTCGCGTAGGCGCGCTCTCTCGCCGTCCGCAGATCGTCCGCGATGCCGACTACCGTCAGCACGCGCCCGCCGTTCGTCACTAGCTTTCCTGCGGCGTTCGTCTTTGTCCCGGCGTGATAGACGAAGCTGTTTTCCAGCTCTTCGTCCGCGCCCGTTATCTCAAAGCCTTTCTCGAAGGCGCCGGGGTAGCCGCCGGAAGCCATCACGACGCCCAAGGCCACTCGCGCGGCGCCGGGCCATTCGGCTTTCGCTAACTGCCCCTTTGCGCATGACGCGACGACTTCGCCGAAATCTCCGCCGAACGCCGGAAGCACGACCTGAGCCTCGGGGTCGCCGAGCCTCACGTTGTATTCGAGCAGCGAAAGCGAGCCGTCTGGCTTGATCATTATGCCGGCGTAGATGACGCCGATGAAGGGGATTTTGTCTTCTTTAAGTCCTTCGACGGTCGGCGTGAGTATTTCGTCGGTGATTTTTTTAGTGAGCTCGTCGCCGACCCACGGCACCGGCGAGTAGGCGCCCATGCCGCCGGTGTTGTTTCCCCTGTCGCCGTCGAGCGCGCGCTTGTGGTCCTGGCTCGACGGGAGTATGCGCACGCAGCCGCCGTCCGTGAAGGCGAGCACGGTCATTTCCATTCCGGGAACGTAATCTTCTACGACGATCAACTTTCCAGCCGTGCCGAGCTTCTGCTCCTCAAGCATCATGCGGCAGATGGAAAGGGCTTCGTCGTACGTCTCGGGAAGGAAGGCCCCCTTGCCGGCCGCAAGGCCGTCGGCCTTTACTACGAAGGGCGCGCGGCGCTTGGAGAGCGCAGCTTCGCACTCCTCGACGTTCGTGCAGAGGTCGAAGTCGGAGGTGGGGATGTGGTGGCGCTTCATGAACTGCTTTGAGAAAGCCTTGCTTCCCTCGAGGCGCGCGCCGGAAGCGCC
The DNA here is from genome assembly GCF_000712295.1 of Synergistes jonesii. Taxonomy (NCBI): domain Bacteria; kingdom Thermotogati; phylum Synergistota; class Synergistia; order Synergistales; family Synergistaceae; genus Synergistes; species Synergistes jonesii. The sequence goes on from NZ_JMKI01000036.1 coordinate 57,237, forward strand.
CGGGCCCATAACGAGAATTCCCGCGGCTCTCAGAGCGTCGGCCGTGCCGGCGACGAGCGGCGCCTCCGGTCCGACGAAGGCCAGCTCTATGCCCAGCTTTTTGCAGAGTCCGGTCATTTCAGCCGGATCGCAAGGGTCTCCCGCGTGGCACTCCGCAAGCTTAGCGATGCCCGGGTTGCCTGGGCAGCAGTGCAGCCCGCTCGTTATTTTCGATTTTGAAAAGGCGTGGACGACCGCGTGTTCTCTGCCGCCGCCGCCCAATACCATTACTTTCATAGCCGTGCCTCCCGCTCAGTGCCTGAAGGTGCGCGTTCCGCCCTCGAAAAGCGAGATCCCGAGTTCTTCCGCCCTCTGGAAGACCTGGCTGTCTCTGATCGATCCTCCCGGCTCTATCACCGCGACGACTCCCGCCCTGTGGGCCAGCTCGATCGAATCGGGGAAGGGGAAGAAGGCGTCGGAGGCCATCACCGCGCCCTTCGCCTTGTCTTTCGCGAGCCGGATGGCGTATTCGGCCGCGTCTACGCGATTCGTGAAGCCGCCGCCTATTCCCACAGCGGCGCCGTCTTTGACGAGCACGATCGCGTTGCTCTTGGTTATCGCCGCCGTTTTCCAGGCGAAGATTATGTCCTCCCAGAGATCGGGGCGCGGCGTGCCGTGCCATTTGCCTTCTGTCTCCTGCGGCAGCTTGGGCAGCTTGTCCTCCTGAACGAGGAAACCGCAGCGGTTGCCGGTGAACTGCAGCGTCGGCGCGTAGCCCGGCACGAGCTTCAGCACGCGGAGGTTCGGCTTCTTCTCTTTCATGTACTCGGCGACTCCCTCTTCGAAGTCCGGCGCGGCGAGTATCTCAAAGAAGGTCTCCGTTATTTTCTTCGCCGTTTCGAGGTCTACTTTGCGCGTGATCCCTATGATGCCGCCGAAGGCGGAGACGGGGTCGCAGGCGAGGGCCTTTTCGAACGCTTCGAGCGGCGTCGCGCCGCAGGCCGCGCCGCAGGGCGTCGTGTGCTTGACTATCGTGCAGGCGCACATGTCCTGGAAGACGGAGCAGCCGCGCAGCAAGGTGTCTAAATCGAGCAGGTTGTTGTAGGATAGCTCTTTGCCGGAGAGCTGTTCGAAGGGGCGCTTCTCAAGCGGCGGCAGGAAGAGCCCGGCCCGCTGGTGCGGGTTTTCTCCGTAGCGGAGCTTCTGCTCCACGCGGAGCGGAAAGATTTTTTCTTCCATGACCTCTTCGCCGACGCCGAGTTCGCGGCAGAGTCCCCTGTATATTACCGAATCGTACGACGCGGTGTTTTTGAAGGCTTTGAGCGCGAGCTCCTGCTTGAATTCCAGCGTGAATTCCTGCTTTTTGTCGAGTTCGTCGAGGACGCGCGCGTAATCGGCGGTTTCCGTGACGACCGCGACGTGGAAGTAATTTTTCGCGGCGGCGCGGATGAGCGAAACTCCGCCGATGTCTATCTTTTCGATGAGCTTGTCGAGCTCGGCGCCGCTCTTTGCGGTCTCTTCGAAGGGATAAAGCGTGCAGACTACGACGTCTATAAGGGGTATGCCGAACTTCTCGCGGTCGGCTTCGTCCTGGGCGAGCCCGCGGCGGGCGAGGATGCCGCCCATTATCGTCGGATGCAGCGTTTTGACGCGTCCTCCGAGTATCGCAGGGACTCCGGTGAGGTCGACGACTTCCGTCACCTTCACGCCGCCTTCTTCGAGATGCTTCGCGGTGCCCGAGCTTGACACGATCTCGTAGCCGTGGGCAGCGAGCCCCTTCGCGAGCTCGACGACGCCAGTCTTATCCCATACTGAGATAAGGGCCTTTCTTGTCTCAAATTTTTCCATTGACTTTTCCTCCCATTGATTTATTGAAACAGGATGCTCTGCGAGGAACTTTTTCAGAGTCTCCTTGTATATGACGTGTTCGACGGCGTGAATCTTCGCTTCGAGCGTTTCCAACGTGTCGTGCGGCTCGCGTTTTACGCTGCGCTGCGCGAGTATCGGGCCGTGGTCGACCTCTTCGTCGACGAGGTGGACCGTCACTCCTGTCTCGCAGGCTCCGGCGTTCCAGGCGTCCCGAATGCCGTGCGCGCCCGGGAAGAGGGGCAGCAGAGCCGGATGGATGTTTATTATGCGCCCCTTGAAGCGGCGCACGAATTTCGGCGAAAGCACCTTCATGAAGCCGGCGAGCACTATCCAATCGCTGTGAGTTTCCTCTATCGCTTTGGCTATCGCCTCTTCGGCGGCTTCGCGCCCCTCGCGCTTGTAGAAGAAGACGCGCGTCTGAGCGCCGAGCGCGGCGGCCGTCGCGAGCCCCTTCGCGTCCAGCCTGTCGCTGCCCACGAAGGAGACTTCCGCCGGCAGCTCTCCTGTGATCGTAGCCTTCAGAAGGGCTTCCATATTGGTGCCCGTGCCCGATATCAGTATCGCTATGCGCGGGATGTGCATTTTATCACCTCTCCTATCACGGCCGGCTCTTCGCCGAGCGCTTCGAGCGATTTTTCTATCTCTTTCAGGTCGTCGGGCGCCGCTATGAAGACGAAGCCGATGCCGAGGTTGAATACGCGGCGCATTTCCTCTTCTTCGATGCCGGCGCTCTGAATAAGGTCGAATACCGCCGGACGCCGCCACGAGAGGAAGTCCACGGCTACGTCGAGATGTTTGGGTATCACGCGGATGACGTTTCCGAGCATGCCGCCGCCGGTGATGTGCGCCATCCCGCGCACCTTTCCGGTGGACGCCGCGGCAAGCGCCGCCTTCACGTAGAGCTTCGTCGGGCGCATCACCGCTTCGCCGACCGTTTCCTGCCAGCCTGTCGGCAGGGAATCGAGCGCGACGTCCAGCCCCTCTTTTCCGAGCGCCGAGCGCACGAGGCTGTAGCCGTTGCTGTGTATCCCGCTGCTGGGCAGCCCTATAAGCAGATCTCCCTCCTGTATTCCGCTGCCGTCGATTATTTTTTCTTCTTCAACTATGCCGACGGAGAAGCCGGCGAGGTCGAAGCCGTCGCTGTCGTAGACGCCCGGCATCTCGGCCGTCTCCCCGCCGAGCAGGGTGCAGAGGCTTTCGCCGCACGCGTCTATGACCCCCTGCACGATTTCCTTGAGGATGCTTTCGTTGAGCTTTCCGCAGGCCGCGTAGTCGAGGAAAAAGAGCGGGCGCGCGCCGACGGTCACGAGGTCGTTGACGTTCATCGCGACGAGGTCCTGCCCGAGCCCTCTGTAAAGCCCCGTCGCCTTAGCGAGTTCGAGCTTTGTGCCGACGCCGTCGCAGCACGCCGCGAGGCACTGCCCGCCGCCGATTCTGTAGAGCCCGGCGAAGCCGCCGACGCCGCCTAAGCAGTTTTTATCTTTGGGGCGCTTGGCGAGGAGCCCCTTTATCGTTTCGACCCAGGCGTCGCCGCCCGAGATGCTGACTCCGGACTTTTCATAACTCAGCTTGCCCATCGCTTATTTCTCCTCATCTTCAAGGTATTTGCCGCTGAAGCACGCTGTGCAGAGCTTTTCCTCAGGCAGGCCGACGGCGGCGGTCAGATCTTCTTCCGACAGGTAATCGAGCGAATCCGCGCCGACCTTTCTGCACAGCTCGTCGAGCGTCATCCTTACGGCGGCGAGCGTGTTCTCCTTGCGCGTGTCTATGCCGTAGCGGCAGGGATGCAGCACCGGCGGCGAAGCTATTCTGAGGTGGACCTCCTCCGCGCCGCAGCTGCGAATCATCGATACGATGCGCTCGGCCGTCGTGCCGCGGACGATGGAGTCGTCGACGATCGCGGCCTTTTTGCCTTTGAAGAGCGCCTCGATAGGGTTGAGCTTTATCTTGACTCCGAGCTCGCGCACCTTCTGCGTCGGCTGTATGAAGGTCCTTCCGACGTAGCGGTTGCGGACGACGGCCATCTCGAATGGCGTTTTCGACGCCTGGGCGTAGCCTATAGCGGCGATGGTGCCGCTGTCCGGCATTCCCGCGACGAGATCCGCGCCGGGACAGGGAGACTTCCGCGCAAGCCGCCGCCCCATCTCCTTTCTCGCCTCGTAGACCGACCGCCCGTCGATGATGCTGTCCGGGCGCGCGGTGTAAACATATTCGAAGGAGCAGTGCATGAGGCGCCGGCATTTTTCCTCCGGGCGCACGCGCAGGCTCTTGACGCCTTTGCCGTTGACGACGACTATCTCACCCGGCTCGACGTCGCGCAGCAGCGTTGCTCCCACTATGTCGAGCGCGCAGGACTCCGAAGCTACGTAGTAAGTGCCTTCGCGCTCGCCGAGGACGAGGGGCTTGAAGCCGTAAGGGTCGCGCGCCGCGACGAGGGAATTTTCCAGCAGCACGGCGAGCGCATAGGAGCCCTCGATCCTGCGCAGCGCGTCGACGAGCGCGTCTATCGGCTGCATATGGGACTTCTGCGCCATCATATGCAGTATGGCCTCTGAATTCGTCGAAGACTGGAATATCGCGCCGCGCTGTTCGAGCTGGCGCGTCAGCTCGGCGAGATTCGTGATAAGCCCGTCGTGCGCTATGGCTATCGGGCCGCGCGCGTAATTCGCGCTGATTGGCAGTACGTTCTGAAGGCGGGAGCTCTCGAGCGGCACGTAGCGCACATGTCCTATCGCGTTGTACGCCTCCCCGTCGGCGAGCCGCTTCTGGTCTATCGCATTGTGCAGCAATCCGAGACCGCGCTTGGATGCGACGCTACCATCCTGGATCCAGGAGATCCCGGCGGATTCCTGCCCTCTGTGCTGAAGGGCGTAAAGCCCTAGGTAGACCTCTTCGAGCACCGTTTTTTTAACGGCGCTGTACGCGCCGAAGATTCCGCTCATATCGCGCTATTCCGAGATCCTCTTCCAGATTTCCTCGTATGCTCCGAGTACGTCGCCCAAGTCTTTGCGGAAGCGGTCCTTGTCGAGATGGTCTCCCGTCGAGCTGTCCCAGAAGCGGCAGGTGTCGGGGGAGATCTCATCGGCGAGCATCAGATTGCCGTCGGCGTCCTTGCCGAATTCGAGCTTGAAGTCGACGAGCACCACGCTCTTCTTTGCGAAATAATCCCTGAGTATCTCGTTCACGCGGAAGGAAATTTCCTTGATCTTGTCGAGCTCTTCCTTCGTCGCCCAGCCGAAGAGCAGCGCGTGGTCCTCGATGATGAAGGGGTCGCCGAGCGCGTCGTCCTTGTAGCTCAGCTCGAAGAGCGGGCGCGGAAGCTTGATTCCTTCGGCGACGCCGAGGCGCTTGCAGAGCGAGCCCGTCGTGATGTTGCGGATGATCACTTCGAGCGGGACTATCTTGACGCGCTTGACGAGCTGGTGGGTGTCGTCGAGCTGTTTGACGAAGTGCGACTCTACGCCGCCGTCGGCGAGGATTTTGAAAAGCTTCGACGATATGTTGTTGTTGAGCACGCCCTTGCCGCTCATCGTCGCCTTTTTCTGTCCGTTGAAGGCTGTGAAGCTGTCCTTGTACTCGACGATCACATATTTTGGGTCTTCAGTTGTGTAAAGCCTTTTCGCTTTGCCTTCATAAATAAAATCCTTCTTTGTGAGCTCCATTGCAATTCCTCCGTTATGTATTTGAAAATAATTTCCGTTTCTCTTTTGCGTCCGTCAGACTTCCAGCCGTCCGCCGCTTTCTTCTTCGTCGAGGTAGCCGCCGTCGAAGCAGGCGGTGCAGAGTTCCTCGCGCGGAAGTCCTATCGATTCGCAGAGCTCTTCGCAGCTGATGTAGCGCAATGTGTCCGCGCCTATCTTTACGCGCAGCTCCTCGATGTCGCTTTGAGCCGCGATCAGCTCCTCGGAGCTGGGCGTGTCTATGCCGTAGTAGCATGGATAGCGCACAGGCGGGGAGGCGATGCGCATGTGCACCTTTTTCGCGCCGGCGCCGCGTATCGTCGAGACCGTGCGCCCGGCCGTGGTGCCGCGGACGATGGAATCGTCCACGATGACGGCTTCCTTGCCGTCGAATATGCCGGGCTGCGGGTTCAGCTTGATCTTCACGCCGGCTTCGCGCACGCGCTGCGTCGGCTGTATGAAGGTCCTTCCGACGTAGCGGTTGCGGACGACGCCGGCCTCGAAGGGCACCCCCGCCTCCTGGGCGAGGCCGAGCGCCGCTAAGGTCCCGCTGTCCGGCATGCCCGCGACTATCGAATTTTGTGGGCACTTCCCGCCGCGCGCGAGACAGGCGCCGAGGTTCTTTCTCGCCGCGTATACCGAACGCCCGTCTATCACGCTGTCCGGACGCGCGAAATAAACGTATTCGAAGGAGCAGTGGCGGAGGCGCTGCGCCGTTATCGGGAGCCTGCGCGAAATGACGCCGCGCCTGTCGATCACGAGTATCTCTCCCGCTTCGACGTCGCGGAGGAATTCCGCGCCGATTATCTCGAAGGCGCAGGACTCCGAGGCGACGAAATAATCGTCGCCGCGCCTGCCGAGCGCAAGGGGCCTGAACCCCCACGGGTCGCGCGCCGCGATCAGACAGTCCTCAAAAAGGACCGCTATGCTGTACGCGCCTGTGATCTTCGTCAGCGCGTTTTCAAGCGCTTCGAGCTGCACGGTCGAGGGCTGGTGCGCCATCAGCTGTATTATCGTCTCCGTGTCGCAGGTCGTCTGGAATATCGCGCCCCGGTTCGCGAGATAGCTTGAAAGCGCAGTCGCGTTAGTAAGGTTGCCGTTGTGGGCTATCGCTACGGGGCCTTGCGCGTAATTGGCGCCGAGCGGCTGGCTGTTTTCCCTCTCCGTGCCGCCGGCCGTCGCGTAGCGCACATGACCTATCGCCGCGTGCGCCTCTATCTCGGCGAGCTCGTTCTGTTGCAGGGCTTCGTGGACGAGGCCGAGCCCCTTCTTTATATGGACCGAACCTCCCTGAGTCCACGCCACGCCCGCGGAAAGCTGCCCTCTATGCTGAAGCGCAGAGAGCCCCAGATATACGTCTTCAAGCACAGGCGCGCCGCTTGCGCTGTACGCCCCGAAAACTCCGCACATTTATTACTCTTCCCCCGAAAAGGCTTTTTCAAGCTCCGAAAGCGGTACGTTCAAAATATCTTTCCAGGCGAAGCCCCTTCCGCCGGCCCTTCCCGCCTTCGTAAGCGGGAAGCCTTGCCAAATCCTCTCGAACTCCGCGGCCTTTTCCGGCGCGACGGCGTAGATGGCGCGCGCTCCGCCCTCGGAAAAGAGGAGCGATTCGACGGATTTTTCCGGCGCGAGGGTTATCTCCATGCCGACGCCGGAGGCTATCGCTTCGTTCGCAAGCGCCGTCGCGAGTCCGCCGCCGGCAATGACGCGCCCCGAATCGGCGGCCTGCGCCCGAGCCGTTTTTATTGCGCGCTCGCGGAAGTTCTTCTCCGCTTCGAAGTCCGGCTCGACCGTTTTGCCGAGAGGCTTTCCGCTTTTGCGGCTCTGGTATCGCGAAGACGAGAGGGAACCTTCGATCTTTCCCACCGTATAGATATAGTCGCCATCTTTTGTCCTTCCGGAGCGCGTTATCTTCTCTCTGTCGATTACGAGGCCGGCCGCGACGACGAGCGGCGTCGGATATATCCTTCCCGACGCCGTTTCGTTGTAGAGGCTGACGTTGCCCGAGACGACGGGGCAGTCGAGCGCGCGGCAGCTGTCCGCAAGTCCGCGGACGCACTCCTTGAGCTCGTAGAATTTGTCGGGCTGCTCGGGCGACGCGAAGTTGAGGCAGTTCGTCATGCCGAGCGTATCGGCTCCCGTCAGCCACAGCCCGCGCAGCGCGAGCGCCATCGTCTCGGCCGCTCCGCAGTACGGGTCCGTCCAACACTTGTAAGGCTCGGCCTCCATCGTCAGCACGCAGGCGCGGCGCGTCTTTGGAACTTCGACTACGGCGGCCGGCTCGCCGGGCCCCGCTATCGTGTGAAGCTGCACCATAGAGTCATACTGCTCCCAGATCGCGTCCTTCCTGCGCCCGTTCGGGCATGAGAGCATTGTTGTGAGCTCCTTTGCCGGATCCTCCGACGCGAGCGTCGAAAGGTCTATCGCACGGCGTTCCGGCATGTCCTTCGGCTCTTCGGCGGGCCAGGAGAGCTCCGGCGCGCTGCCGAGTATCGACGTCGGCAGGTCGGCTTCGAGCGCGCCGTTCCTGTAGACGCGGTAGCGCTTGCCCTCCGTCATTTCGCCGACCGCCGCGCAGTCGAGACCGTAATGTTTCGCCGTAGCGAAAACCGGCGCGAGCTTTTCTTTTTCTACTATCAGAAGCATCCTTTCCTGCGATTCGGAGAGGAATATTTCCCATGAAAGCATGTCGGCTTCGCGCAGAGGAATCTTTTCTACGAATATGTCGATGCCGCAGCCGCTCTTGTGCGCTATCTCGCTCGACGAGGAGAGTATCCCAGCGGCGCCCATGTCCTGCATCGAAGCGATCATATTTTTGTCGAGCAGCTCTAAGCAGCACTCTATGAGGAGCTTTTCTTCGAAGGGGTCGCCTATCTGTATTTGCGGCTTGCTCGCCCTTGCATCCTCGTCGAGCTCGCGCGACGCGAAGGAGGCGCCGGCTATCCCGTCGCGCCCGGTCTTGGAGCCGAGCAGCACCGCGCAGTCTCCTGGCTTCGCGGTCTGAGAGCTCGCCATCTTGTCGAGACGCACGAAGCCGGCGCTGAAGGCGTTCACCAGCGGATTGTCATTATAGGCCGGCGAATAAAACGTTTTGCCGCCGACTACGGGGACGCCTACCGCGTTGCCGTAGGCGCCGATGCCCTCGACTATGCCCTTGGCGAGATTCCGCGTCTTGCAGAGGTTCGCGTCGCCGAAGAAAAGGCCGTCCATCGAGACCGAGGGGCGTGCGCCCATCGCGATGATGTCGCGGATTATGCCGCCGACTCCCGTGGCCGCGCCCTGGAACGGGGCGACGGCCGAAGGATGGTTGTGGCTTTCGACCTTGAAGGCGAAGCCCCAGCCCTCGCCCATATCTACGACGCCGGCGTTCTCGCCCTGCCCCTGAAGCACGTATCTGCCCTTCGACGGGTAAGTGCGCAGCAGCGGACGCGTCGATTTATAGCTGCAATGCTCCGACCACATTACGCCGACGAGCTCCAGTTCAAGGGCGTTCGGCTCGCGTCCGAGCAGTTCTGTTATCCTTTTATATTCTGATTCTGAAAGTCCGACTTCGCGAAAGCCCATTTCTAAGCACCTCTTTCTGCAAAATCACGCGCTATCGAAAGCCAGAAAGCGCCGCCGTCGGAGCCGCCGTTTAAGTGAGCCACAGTCGAGCGCTCTGGGTGCGGCATAAGTCCTAAAACGTTCCCCTCTTCGTTGCAGATGCCGGCGATGCCGTTCAGCGCCCCGTTCGGCGCGAACCTTTCGCCGGCCTCTCCGCTCACGGGGTCGGCGTAGCGGAAGACCACACGCCCGTCATCTTCCAGCTGCCGGAGTTCCTTTGGCGGCAGGAAGTAAAGTCCCTCGTGGTGGGCGATGGGGTACTGCACTATCCCGCCCTTTTTGAGTCCGGAGGTGAAGCGGTTCTCCGTCTGCTCGACGCGCAGCCAGCATTTTCTGCAGATGAAGGTCGTGCTCGTATTCGCAAGCAGCGCTCCCGGCAGCAGCCCGCTCTCCGTCAGCACCTGAAAGCCGTTGCAGATGCCGAGCAGGCGCCTGCCGGCGGCGGCGTGGCGGCGGACGGCGCCGATGATCGGCGAATGCGCCGCCATCGCGCCGGAGCGCAGATAGTCGCCGTATGAGAAGCCGCCGGGCAAAATAACGAGGTCCGGCTCGGAGGCGAATTCTCGTTCCTCATGCCAGACCATATCGACGGGCGTTTTAAGCGTTTCGCTGACCGCGCGCCGCACGTCGCGGTCGCAGTTGCTTCCGGGAAAGACAACGACAGCCGTTCTCATCGCTATGCTTCCCGCAGCGAGATGCTGTAAGTTTCTATCAGGTCGTTCGCCAAGAGGTCGCAGCACATCTCCTTCACGCGCTCCGCGGCTGCCTCTCCGTTGTCGGCCTCCAGCTTCATCGTAACGATTCTTCCCACGCGGACGTCGCTTACATCGTAGCCGAGTTGGCCGAGCGTCTTTTCCACGGCCTTGCCCTGTGTGTCAAGAACTCCCATGCGCGGGGTGATCACGGCCTCTGCATGAAAAATCATGAAAAACTTCCTCCTTGAGATTTCTTTTTACTTTTAACTCATCGCAGCAAAATTATCTATAACTTGGTTGATAATATAGTTTAAATCCCTTTAAATGTCAATATATTTAACGCGTCGGCGCGGTTGTCGCAGATATTTTTTAATTGACCGGCCGATTTGTACCTTCAATAGACGCGATGTGATCATTATAAACAGGAATGCGTCGATCTGTTTGCGTTAATCTGTTAAAGCGTCCTATCGGCTCGGCAAATCGGCGTTGATAAACGTTTTCGCAAAATAAGCAAAATAAATAATTAATATATGAGTTTTTAATAATTTAAAGACTAAAGGTTTGAAAATTGACTGAACGTAAAATACCATTATAATAAAGCTTGAGCGAAGATTCAGCCGCTCAAATAAAAGGGAGGTAGATATACACCATGAAACTGAGTAAGCGCACCGCAATAGTCGTTATGTTAGTCTTGTGCACCGCGCTCTTCGCGTCGGCCGCGGCGTTTGCGGCCGAAGAAATCAAGGTAGGAGCGCTCTTCCCGCTGACGGGGCCGGCCGCGGTCTCCGGACAGAACTGCGTCAATTCCGTGCTGGCCGCCGCCGACGTCATCAATACTAAGAATCCCGACATCAAAGCCCCGCTCGCGGCCGGCGAAGGGCTTGTGGGCGGCAAGTACGTCATCAAAATAGTGCCGGCGGACCACCAGGGCAAGCCCGACGTCGCAAAGTCCGAAGCGGAACGCCTCTACAATCAAGAGAAGGTCTTCGCGGTGATCGGATGCTACAACAGCTCCGCGACGAAGCCCGCGAGCGCGGTCGCCGAACGCGCGAAAAAAATATTCCTCTGCGGCTGCTCGAGCTCGGCCGCTCTGACGGAGCGCGGTTATAAATATTTCTTCCGCCATGCTCCGACCGACGCTATCGAATCCGTCGAGTTCGTGGACTATATCGCCTATCTCAACAAAGAGAAGAACGCCGGCATAAAGACGCTCGGCGTGATCTATGAGAACACCGAATTCGGAAAGCACGCCGCCGACGAGGCGAGAAAGGCCGCCAAAAGGGCGGATCTTGAGATCGTGGCCGACGTCCCATTCAACAACGGCGCTACGAACCTCAACAGCGAGGTCCAGAAGCTGAAGTCGGCCAACCCCGACGCTGTCTTCGGCGCGGCGCTGGGCGGCGACTACTCGCTGTGGGTCCGCACGATGAAGCAGGTCAACTGGCTCCCGAAGATCGCGATCAACTACTGCACGGGCTATCAGAACCCGGCGGTGCAGAAGGAGCTCGGCTCCGACGGCAACTTCTTCATGGGCGGCATGGGCTATTCGCCGGAGCTCGCCAAGAAGTTCATGCCAGAAGCCATAAAGATTCAGGATAAGTACTACACGCCGAGAAGCAAGCAGCCGTTCGATAGCGACTCCATACAGGAGGCCGTCATGCTGATGGTCCTCGCGCAGGCCATCGAAAAGGCCGGAGGCCCCGACACCGAGAAAGTCGCAAAGATAATCCAGACGGATGAATTCCCCTCGGTCATGTCGCTCTCCGGCAGGGTGAAGTTCTCGTCCGACGGACAGAACGCCGAAGCCCTTTCCGTCATCACACAGCTCCACGAGCAGAAATACCAGACTGTCTTCCCGCTCAAGTACAAAGATTCGGAGCCCACGCTTCCCATGACTCCTTGGGATAAGAGATAGTTACATAATCGAGCGTTTTCCGGCGGGGCATAAAGCTATGCCTCGCCTTTTTTTCAGCAAGGAGGTCGTTGCATGAGCAATTTTCTGCAAGTCCTGATCGACGGCATACTGAGCGGGCTGCTCTACGCGCTCGTCGCCGCGGGCCTCAGCATGATCTGGGGCGTTATGGACGTTATCAATTTTGCCCACGGAGAGTTTCTGATGGTGGCTATGTACATATGCTACTGGCTGGGCTTTATATTCAAGGTCGATCCGCTCTTCACGTGGGTCGCGGCGGGCATATTCCTCTTCATCTTAGGCGCCGTCACTTACAAATGGATCATAAGAAGGAGCCTCGGTAAGGCCGCTATGGCGCCGCTGCTTGCGACCTTCGGCCTTTCCATGTTCCTCAAAAATTTATGTATGAACCGCTTTTCGCCAAACTTCCGCCTTCTGTCGGGCACTCTGCTCGACGGGAAGACCTTTGAGATCGGGGGTGCCATTGTATCGGTGCCCCAGTTCGTAACGGGAATCTTCTCGCTCGTAGTCGTCGTCGCGCTCTACTGGCTCGTGAAGAGGACGCGTCTCGGCTGGGCCATACAGGCGACCGCTATGGACAAGGAAGCGGCTGAACTGATGGGCATCGATACCGAGAAAATATTCCTGCTTGTCTTCGGTCTTGGCGGGGCATGCGTCGGAGTGGCTGGCGGGCTTATGACCACATACCTTGCCGTGCATCCCGAAGTCGGAGGGCTCTTCAGCCTTATAGCCTTCGTCGTTGTGGCTCTCGGAGGCTTCGGCAGTATTCCCGGCGCTTTCGCGGCCGCGATTCTCATCGGGCTCGTAGAGTCCTTCACCGGCTTCTACGTCGCGGCGGTCCTTAAATATGTCGCGGTCTTCGCAATATATCTGGTAGTTATCCTCGTACGCCCCAAAGGGCTCTTCGGATGGTGACGGCGATGACTCTGACGAAAAAAGACAAACTCTGGTACGGATTTATCATAGTCGCGGCCATCCTGCCCTGTATACCCGGCGTCATCGGCGGCGGCTCCTTCTTCGGTCACGTCGCGACGATGGTGCTGCTGTACGCCGCTATGGCGCAGTCCTGGAACATCATAAGCGGCTACTGCGGGCAGGTCTCATTCGGGCACTCGGTCTTTTTCGGGATCGGCGCCTACGCCGCCGGGCTCGCCGTCGTCACCTTCGAAACTCTTCCGTGGTACGGCGTGCCGCTGGGGATGCTCGCCGCGGCTCTCGTCTCTATATTGATAAGCTATCCCTGCTTCAGGCTCAAGGGGCACTACTTCGCGATAGCGACCTTTGCGATAGTCGAGATATTCAACCGCCTCTTCATGATATGGGACGCGGTGGGCGGGGCTCTCGGCCTCGACTACCCGATCCTGCCGGACGGCTGGGAAAATTTTTCCTGGTCCGACACTAAGACGGGCTACTACATCGGCGCCTTGGCGATATTCATAGTCGTCTTCGGCGTCGTCCGCTGGATAGAGAGGCACCGCATGGGCTACTATCTGCTCGCCGTGCGCGAGGGGCAGGAGACGGCCGAGTCGCTCGGCGTCAACAGTACGATCGTGAAGCTCGGCGCCATGGCGCTCTCGGCCGCGCTCGCGGCTTTGTGCGGCGCCTTCTTCGCGCAGTACAACTACCGCGTCGACCCTCCGATGGTCATGTCGCTCGATATGTCGATGAAGTTCGTCCTCATCACGATACTCGGCGGAGTGGGCACCTTCTGGGGGCCCTTCCTCGGCGCGCTCGTGCTCATCCCGCTGCAGGAATACACAAGGGCATATCTGACCCATTTCGGCGCGGGTATCGACCTGATAATATTCGGCATAATAATCATCGTCGTGATGATAAAGGAGCCGCGCGGGATCATGGGGCTTATATCTTACTTTAAAAAAGATAAAGCTGAAGAGGGGGCGAAAAGTTGATGGCGCTGCTTGAAGTCAGGGACCTTACGATGAAATTCGGCTCGTTGCTTGCGAACAGCGATGTTTCCTTCGAAGTCGAAAAGGGTACGATCGTCGGATTGATCGGGCCTAACGGGGCGGGGAAGACTACGCTCTTCAACTGCGTCGCGGGGCTTTACAAGCCGACGTCGGGCAGGGTCGTTTTCAAAGGCGTCGACGTTACTAACCTTCCGGCTTACAAGATGGCGCGGCTCGGCGTCGCGCGCACCTTCCAGGTCGTCCGCCCCCTGAAGGAAATGACGGTATTTGAAAATATCATGGTCGGCGCCTATATGCGCACGAGCGACAGCTCGAAGGCCGCCGCAGCCGCCGAGCGCTGCATGGAACTCTGCTTCCTCGGCGACGACAGGGACCGTCCGGCGGGAGGGCTGACGATAGGAAACAAAAAGCGCCTGGAGGTGGCGCGCGCCCTCGCGACGGGGCCGGAGCTGCTGCTTTTAGACGAGGCCGTCGCGGGGCTCACTTCGACCGAGATCAAAGAAATGGTCGAGGTCATCGTCCGCCTGCGCAGGGAGGGTATAACGATACTGATGGTCGAACATATAATGGAGGCGATAATGCCGATAGCCGATAAAATAGTGGTGCTCGCGTCCGGCAAAAAAATCGCCGAAGGCGCTCCGGCGGATATAGTCAAAGACCCCGTCGTCACCACGGCGTATTTCGGCGAAAAATTCAGCAAGAGGCTCAAAGAACGGAAGGAGGGTGCGTGATGGCTGCGATGCTTGAAGTCAAAGACATTCACTGCTCCTACGACCACGTCCCGGTGATACAGGGCGTCTCTCTTGAAGTCAACGAAGGAGAGATAGTCGCGATACTCGGCGCTAACGGCGCCGGAAAATCCACGACGATGCGCACGATCGCCGGGCTGATGCATCCGACTTCCGGTTCGATAACATTCAACGGCATTGATATAACGAAGATGCCGGCTTCGTCGAGCATAAAGCGTGGGCTCAGCTACGTCCCGGAGGGGCGCAGGCTCTTTGCGAAGCTGACCGTGCGCGAGAACCTCGAGCTCGGCGCCTTTACGAGCGCTGACAGGACGGGCGTCGCCGAACGCCTCGAAGAGATGTTCGAACTCTTCCCGATACTGAAAAGCCGCGCCGCGCAGACGGCGGAGACGATGAGCGGCGGAGAGCAGCAGATGTGCGCTATAGCGCGCGGGCTTATGTCGCGCCCTAAGCTCATCATGCTCGACGAACTTTCGCTCGGCCTTCAGCCGAGTCTCGTCGAGAAGGTATTCGAAACGGTGAGGGAGATAAGAAAGCGCGGCGTGACGATCCTTCTGGTCGAACAGATGGTGCAGGAGGCCCTTGAAATATCCGACCGCGGCTACGTGCTTCAGACCGGCCGCATCGTCCATCAGGGCACGGCGAAGGAGCTCCTGAACTCCGACGAGGTGCGCAGGGCCTACATGGGCATGTGACCCCCGCCTACAATCGTAAATGAAATACCCCCGGCTCCGCCGGGGGGCGTTATTATTGCGCTATGCCCTTTCGAAGCAGTCGGCGCAGAGGAATTCTCCGTCCTTCACCCTCAGCCACGGCTCGGCCGTGAGCTCGCCGCAGCGCGCGCACTTTTGCGAGCGGTATATCTCCGCTGGCGGAGGCGTCTCTATCTTCGCCCTCTGGACGTCGAAAATTTCTTCGCTCTCCGCCTCGCGCATGAATTTTCTTTTTTCTTCCTTAGAGGCGAAGGCACGCTCTTTCAAGATTATCCTGAAGGACTTTCCGCTCTTCCTGTCGAAAAAGGTGAAGGCCTGCTTGCCGCGCAGCCTGAAAATCAGATTCCCCTTGCCGGCCGTGCAGCTGAGCAGCGCCTGAATTGCGTCCACTCCGCAGGCGTCGTTTTCCGTGACGCAGACGATTTCCTCGTCCTCCGACGGAGCTTCTATCCCGAACTGTTCCATAGCGCAGAGCGCGGCGCGAAAGCCGAGCAGCAGCCCGCCGCATTCGTGCCCGTGGAATTCTATGCACTTTCTGTATAAAAGCTCTCGCTCCATTTTTCTTCCCCCTTACGAAAGCAATTATACAGAAAACGGGCGAAGGATGACAATTTGCAAAGTTCTGATATTGGATGTAAACTCATTAAGCTTAATAAAATCTGTATGTGAAGTGGAGTCTGAATCATGAAGGAAGACATTTTTTCCAAATCGCTCGATATGCACAGGAAGCTTCGCGGCAAGCTCGACATACGCTGCCGCAAAGATATAGAGAATGTGCGGGATCTGGCGCTCGTCTACACGCCCGGCGTCGCCGAGCCGTGCCGCGCGATAGCGCGCGATGAAAACGAGCTGTGGAACGTCACGATAAAAAACAATCTCGTCGCGGTCGTCACGGACGGCACGGCGGTGCTCGGGCTCGGAGACATCGGCCCCGCCGCGTCGATGCCGGTGATGGAGGGCAAGAGCTGCCTATTCAAGCGTTTCGCCGGAATAGATTCGATTCCGCTCGCGATATCTACGAAGGACGTCAACGAATTTGTGAACGTCGTTTCAAAGATCGCCGTCTCCTTCGGCGGAATAAATCTTGAGGACATCTCCGCGCCGCGCTGCTTCGAAATAGAAAGCCGTCTTCAGCAGGAGCTCGACATACCGGTCTTCCACGACGATCAGCACGGCACCGCGGTGATAGCTCTCGCGGCTTATAAAAACGCGCTGCGCCTGACGGGGCGTTCACTTGCCGGCTCAAGGCTTGTGATAAACGGCGCCGGCGCGGCCGGAAGCTCGATAGCGCGCTACTTCCTCGCGGCCGGCGTTGAAGACATCATAATGTGCGACGTGAACGGCGCGCTCTGCGAAGGATACCCGCAAGGGCTTAACCCGGCGCAGGTAGAGCTTTCGAAGGTCACCAACCCCGAGAAGAAGCGCGGAGGCCTCGCCGACGTGATAAAGGGGGCCGACGCTTTCCTCGGCGTCTCGCGCCCCGGCCTCCTGACGGGCGACATGGTGCGCTCTATGGCGAAGGAGCCGGTCGTTTTCGCGATGGCGAACCCGACGCCTGAAATATTCCCCGACGAAGCCTTCGCGGCCGGAGCCGCGGTCGTCGCGACCGGCAGGAGCGACTTCCCGAACCAGGTCAACAACTGCCTCGGATTTCCTGGAATATTCCGCGGCGCCCTCGACGTGCGCGCACGCCGCATAAACGAAGAGATGAAACTCGCCGCTTCCGAGGCCCTGGCTTCGCTCGTAACGGACGCTGAACTGTCTAAGGACTATATAATCCCCTCCGCGCTTGACGAACGCGTCGTTCCGGCCGTCGCGCGCGCCGTAGCGGAGGCCGCGCGGCGCACCGGAGCCGCGAGGCTGTAGCGGTGCGCGAAATGTTTCTTCAGAAGGACGAAGCTTTTCAGCTGCTGGCCGACTTCGGCTCGCCGCTTTACGTCTACAGCGAGGGCATCCTTCGCGAACGCTGCGGAGAACTTCTGGAAGCGTTCGAAGGCCGCATAAAGCCGAGCTTTTCGGCAAAGGCTAATTCCAACCTCCACCTTCTGCGCATCATACGCGAAGAGGGCATAGGCGCCGACGCCGTCAGCCCCGGCGAAATATTTATCCTTGAGCGCGCCGGCTTTGAGAGCGGCGAAATATTTTACATCTGCAACAACGCGTCGGAGGAGGAGCTCCGCTTCGCGATCGACCGCGACATACTCGTCAGCGTCGATTCCCTGTCGCAGCTTGAGACCTTCGGACGCATAAACAGGGGCGGCAGCGTCGCCCTGCGCATAAACCCGGGCGTCGGCGCGGGGCACTGCGACAAGGTCGTCACGGCCGGGTGCGGCACAAAATTCGGCATAGACCCCGCTTGCTGCGGCGAAGCGAAAAAAATCATTGCGAAATATGAGCTGAAGCTCATCGGGATCAACCAGCACATCGGCTCTCTTTTCCTTGACGCGGGGCCCTACGTTAAGGCGGCCGGTATATTGCTTTCCATCGTTCTCAAACACTTCCCCGGGCTCGACTTTGTAGATTTCGGCGGCGGCTTCGGCGTGCCTTACAAAGAAGGCGAACGGAGGCTCGACTTCGGCGCCCTGCGCGACGGCCTCTTCCCGCTGATGGATTCCTTCGTCGAGCGCTACGACAATAAATACGTGCATTTCAAATGCGAGCCGGGGCGCTATATAGCCGCTGAGTGCGGCCTTCTGCTCGGCACCGTGAACGCTGTGAAGGAAAGCTTCGGGAAACGCTACGTCGGCACCGACCTCGGCTTCAACGTGCTGATGCGCCGCGTGCTCTACAACTCCTATCACGAGGCGCGCCTGCTCAGGAGGGGTGCGGCGGTGCAGCGCTCCGCGGTTCTCGCCGACGTCGTCGGCGACATCTGCGAGAGCGGCGACGTTATCGCCGAATCACGCCCCGTCGGCGACGCGCGCAAGGGCGACGTTATCGCGGTAGAAAACGCCGGCGCCTACGGCTATTCGATGGCGTCGAACTACAACAGCCGCATGCGCCCCGCCGAAGTCCTCATGACGCAGCGCGGCGAGTTCAAGCTGATACGAGCCGCCGATACCCTTGAAAGCCTGCTGGCGAATTTCTGACGCGCAGCGCTTTAGAAAAAAATTTATAAAAATCCGCCGTTTCCTATGGGAACGGCGGATTTTACGCACTTTGGAAAGCTGCGTTTATCTGATCGAACAGACGCTCCCTCCCGACGTCACCGCGATGATGCGCTCCGCCGTGACAGCCGGCGCGGCTACGACGTCGCCGTCGAGCGGAACGCTCCAGCTGACGCTGCCGCTGCCCGCGTCGAGCTCGTAAAGGCTGTCACTGTTGGAGCCTATATAAATTTTGTCTCCGAGCGCCGCCGCCGACGAGAAAACGGAAGCGCCGGTGTCGACCTTCCAAAGCTCCGCGCCGCTGTTCGCGTCGACCGCGGTGACCTTGCCGGAGATGTCGCCGAATATGACCCTGCCGTTATGTACGAGAGGCGAGGACTCTATCTGAGCCTTCGCGTCGTAGCGCCAGATGACCGCCTGGTGTTTCAACCGCGCGCAATAAAGCTTTCCGTCTTGGCTCGTGAAGTAGAGCATGCCGTTGGCGACCGCCGGAGCCGACATGATCGGGCCGCCGACTATGGCGCGCCACTTTAGCTTTCCCGTCGCGGCGTCGATCGCGAACATCTTGCAATTCTTGTTGCCGACGTAGACCACGCCGTCGGCGACGACCGGCGAGCCGGTGACCGCGGCGTCCGTTTTGAAACTCCATCTCTGCCAGCCGGTCTTTATCGAGACCGCGTAGACGAAGCCGTCGTTCGAGCCGAAGTAGACGGTATCGCCGTCGGTGGCGGGGGAGCTCTGTACGCCGCTGTGCGTCGTGAATCTCCATATCAGCCCGCCGGTCTCCGCGTCGAGGCAGTAGAGTCTGCTGTCGTAGCTTCCGAAATAAACTCTGCCGTTCAAGACGGCCGGCGACGTCGTGATCCAGTTCTCCGCTTTGAAACGCCACAAGTCATTTCCGGCCGCGTCTACGGCGCAGAAGTCGCCGTCGTTCGTGCCGAAGTAAAACTTCCCCTTGTAGGCCGCCGGAGATGAGGCTATGGCCTGCGACGCTTTGACCGCCGTCCATTCGCGCCGTCCGGAGAAGCGCTGTACGGGATAATTCCCCTCTTGATTCGCGCCCGTGCGCAGGGCGTTGTTCTTGAAGGTCGGCCAGTCCTGCGCGCAGGCGGCCGAAGCTGCGGCTATGATGACGGCGGCCGCTGCCGCCGCTTTGAAGAGATGTTTCGCTGTCATGTCGCTATACTTCCTTTCGTATTAGTTTTCGTCTGTTTCGGCCGCGCGGCGCAAAGCGGCTCAGCCTGCATAGTCCCCGCGGTCGGACACGACCTCGTAGCCTATCGCGTCCATACTTTTCTTTACCGATTCATACGCCGCTTCGGTCTCCGCGTCCGCGTTGAGCTTGTTGTCGTAGAGCATATATTTCCTGCGCACAGACATAGGGGAGATATTCGGCATGACCACGTTGCATCCCGCGAGCACCCCCATTTCGCGCCCGTTGTTTTCGACCGTGCCGAGGGCGGTGGTGGCGGGCAGCAGGACCTTGGGATTCATCAGCCTCACTATCGCGAGCAGGAAGAGCGTGAGCTCCGCGGAGCCCGGCTTTTCGTGTGCGAATGGCGTCTCGTGGTGCGGGATGAAGGGCCCCATGCCCACCATCTGCGGCGCGAATTCTTTTATGAAAAGCAGGTCTTCGACGATATTGCCGACGGTCTGGTAGGGGGAGCCGACCATCGAGCCCGCACCGACCTGGTAGCCGATCTCCTTAAGATTGCGCAGGCATTCCATCCTGTTCGCGAGGGAAAGCTCGGCCGGGTGCAGCCTGCGGTAATGTTCGGGGTCCGCGCTCTCATGACGCAGCAGGTAGCGGTTCGCGCCGGCGTCGAAGAAGCGCTGATAGCTTTCGCGCGGCTTTTCACCGAGCGAGAGCGTTATCGCGCAGTCGGGATATTCGGCGCGGATCGACGCGACTATATCCGTCATTATATCGTCGGTGTAATACATGTCTTCGCCGCCCTGAAGGACGAAGGTGCGGAAGCCGAGCGAATGCCCCTCGCGGCAGCACTCCATTATGTCTTCTTTTGTAAGACGGTAGCGCTGCACCTTTTTGTTGCTCCTGCGGATGCCGCAGTAGAGGCAGTCGTTACGGCAGTAGTTCGTCATCTCTATCAGCCCGCGCACGAAGATCTTCTTTCCGTAGTATTCACAGGCCCTTTCTCGCGCCAGTCCGTATAACATGCGCGCGCTCTCCCCGCTTCTGTTTTCGATGATGAAGCGCAGCTCGTCGCGTGTGGCATCCGCGGTTTTGTAAATAGATTCGATAATGTCGGCTGACTTCACGTTTCCAACTCCCGCACGAAAATCTCCCTCCGGAGGCAATTATATCTCATTTCGATATGAAAATCTTCCGCAAGAAAAAACGGGCCCCCGAAGGGGCCGCGTTTATGACGAACTATCTTTCGAGCAGCTTTCCGACGAGAGCGGTGAATTTCTTTCCGTCGGCGACCGGCTCTCCGTCGGCTATAGAGGCGAGCCCGTAAAGAAGGTTGGACCAGTCTACGGCGTCGAAGCCCTCCTTTTCGGATTCCAGAGCTATCTTTTTGATCAGCGCGTTGTCGGCGTTGATCTCCATTACGCGCTTTTCTTCCGGCACTTCCTGTCCCATGGACTTGAAGAAGTTCCTCATCTGCGGCGATATCTCCTCGCCCTTCTGCACGAAGCAGACGGGGGAATCTACGAGGCGGTCGGAAATTTTCACGTCCTCGACGAGGGCGCCGAGGGCGTCCTTTATCTTCTTGACGAGCCCGCTCTTTTCGATCTCCACGTTATTCTTTTCCTCTTTCTTCTCTCCCTCAGGCAGGCTGAGATTCTCCGCCGCGGCCGATACGAAATCATATTTATCGTATTTGCGCGCGTGATTTACCCATATCTCGTCCACCGGGTCGCTGAGCAGCAGCACGTTCACGCCCTTCTTCTTGAAAGCCTCGAGTTTCGGCGAGTTTTGCAGATTCTTCAGCGAGGAGCCCGTCAAATAATATATTTTGTCCTGCCCCGCCGGCATGTTGACGATATAGTCCTCGACGGAAGTCTTTTTGCCCTCGGAGCTCTCAAATACGCAGAGCTTTATCAGCTCGTCGCGGTGGCGCAGGTCTGAGATGATGCCCTCCTTGAGGACGATTCCGAAG
This sequence comes from Synergistes jonesii, assembly GCF_000712295.1. Lineage (NCBI taxonomy): Bacteria > Thermotogati > Synergistota > Synergistia > Synergistales > Synergistaceae > Synergistes > Synergistes jonesii. The sequence continues at coordinate 78,618 of NZ_JMKI01000036.1, forward strand.
GTCTGCCAAAATTTTGCGAATTCCTCGCCCTTTTCCTTCTTCATCTTCGCGAGCGTGTCGAGTATCTTTCTGACGAGGCTGCTCTTTATCTGAGACGCCATCCTGTCCTGCTGCAACATCTCGCGCGAGACGTTGAGCGACAGGTCTTCGGAATCTACCACGCCCTTTACGAAGCGCAGGTACTGCGGTATGAGCTCCTTGCAGTCGTTCATTATGAAGACGCGGCGGATGTAGAGCTGGACGCCGTGCCTGCCGTCCTGGTAGAAGAGATCCATCGGCTGGCGCGACGGGATGAAGAGCAGCGCCGTGAACTCACATGTCCCCTCGGCCCTGTAGTAGATGCGTTCCATCGGATCCTCCCAGTCGTGGGAGATGTGGCGGTAGAACTCGTTGAATTCTTCGTCTTTGATATCCTTCTGAGGGCGCGTCCAGAGGGCCTTCATGGAGTTCACCGGCTCTTCTTTTTCGTCCTCCTTCTTCTCCCTGCCCTTTTCCGTCAGATATATCGGGTAGCTGACAAAGTCGGAGTATTCCCTGATTATGCCGCGGATCGTCCATTCCGATAGATAATCCTTGAGTTCTCCTTCCTCCTCGTCTTTCTTTTCATCTTTTTTGATATGAAGAGTTATCGTGCTGCCGTTCGACGCGCGGCTGCCGTCGTCGATAGTGAAGGTGCCGTCGCCGGTCGATTCCCACTTCCACGCCTTATCCTCGCCGGCCTTCATCGTGTCGACCGTCACGTTGTCGGCCGCGATGAAAGCGGAGTAGAAGCCGACGCCGAACTGCCCGATGAGATTGCCGGCGCTGCCGCTCTTCGCTTCCTGCATCGCGCGGATGAATTCGTTAGTGCCGCTCTTCGCTATAGTGCCGAGGAAGGAGACGAGCTCCTCTTTGTTCATGCCTATGCCGTTGTCTGAGAAGGTCAACGTTCCGCTCTCTTTATCTATCGTGACGTCAATGCGCCCGTTCTTTGCGTATCCGGCGAGCTCAGGCTTGCTCAGGCTTTCGATGCGCAGCTTGTCTATGGCGTCGGATGCGTTGGATATGAGCTCGCGCACGAATATGTCGGGGTTCGAGTAGACTGAGTTTATCATCAGCTCCAGGACCTGTTTTGCCTCGCTTTGAAATTCCCTTTTTTCAGCCATTGAAAATCCTCCTAAGTGCTTATAAAAATTCTTTGCTATTATAAAATAAAACAGGACGTTTTATTTACTCCGTTCCGCCGCGGGTTGGAACAAACGGAGGCCGCCGCGCCGGGACGCGGCGGCCTGCCTGTGTGTTCTATTCTTTTTCGGCGTTCCCGAACTGGAAGTCGAAGGTCCCGCTTTTTTCCGCTATGCGTATCTTTCCGCCGTCGTTCACCGCGCCGCCTATTATCGCGCGGGCGATGGGCGTTTCGAATGTCTTTTGTATATAGCGCTTCAGCGGGCGCGCGCCGTAGACGGGGTCGTAGCCGTTCCTGGCGCAGAGGTCGAGCGCCCCGTCCGTCAATTCGAGCGCGATATTGCGCTCGTGCAGGCGCGCTTCGAGCTGTCGCAGCATCAGGCGGACGATATTGCGGATGTTGTCGAGCGTCAGAGGCTTGAAGCAGATTATCTCGTCTATGCGGTTCAGGAACTCCGGGCGGAACTTTCCGCGCAGCATCGACATGACTTCCTCGACGGCGCCCTGATTCAGGCTGCCCTTGTCGTCCATGCCGTCGATCAGCGACTGAGCGCCGATGTTGCTCGTCATGATGATGACGCAGTTTTTGAAATTCACCGTGCGTCCGTGGCTGTCCGTTACGCGTCCGTCGTCCAGTATCTGAAGCAGGATGTTGAAGACGTCCGGATGGGCCTTTTCTATCTCGTCGAAGAGCACGACGGAATAGGGATGGCGGCGCACGGCTTCCGTAAGCTGGCCCCCCTCTTCGTATCCGACATATCCCGGAGGCGCTCCTACGAGGCGGGAGACGGAATATTTCTCCATGTATTCGGACATGTCTATGCGGACGATGTTCTCCTCCGAGTCAAAGAGCGCCTCCGCAAGGGCCCTCGCAAGCTCCGTTTTACCTACGCCGGTCGGGCCGAGGAAGATGAAGGAGCCTATTGGGCGCTTCGGGTCCTTGATGCCGGAACGTGCGCGCAGCACCGCGTCGGCGACGAGGCTCACCGCTTCGTCCTGCCCGACGACGCGCTCGTGAAGCACCGCGTCTAAGTGCAGCAGCTTTTCACGCTCGCCTTCGACCAAGCGCGTGACCGGTATGCCGGTCCACTTCGCTACAATCTCGGCGATCTCGTCCTCGGTGACCTCTTCGCGCAGGAGCTTCTGCCCGCCGGCGGCAGCGCCCATAGCTTCCTCCTCTTTCTTGAGTTCGCCTTCAAGCTTGTTAAGAGTGCCGTAACGCAGCTGCGCGGCCGTGTTGAGATCGTAGCTGCGCTCCGCCTCTTCGATCTGATGGCGCACCTTCTCTATCTCTTCGCGCGTGCTGCGAATCTTTACGATGTCGCGCTTTTCCGTCTCGTACTGCGCGCGCAGGGTGTTCGCCTTCTCTCTTTCGTCGGCGAGCTCCTTTTGCAGCGCTTCGAGGCGTTCCATACTCGCCTTGTCCTTTTCGAGCTTCAGCGCCGCTTCTTCGATCTCCAGCTGCATCACGCGGCGATTCACCGTATCGAGCTCCGTAGGCAGTGAATCGATGTCGGTGCGTATCATCGCGCAAGCTTCGTCTATCAGATCGATGGCCTTGTCGGGCAGGAAACGGTCGGTGATATAGCGATTCGAGAGCGTCGCTGCCGCCACGAGCGCGCTGTCCTGGATCCTCACGCCGTGATGGACCTGGAAACGCTCTTTGAGGCCGCGCAGTATCGATATAGTGTCCTCGACGCTCGGCGGCTCCACCATGACGGGCTGGAAACGCCTTTCGAGCGCCGCGTCCTTTTCGATATACTGGCGGTATTCTTCAAGCGTGGTCGCCCCTATGCAGTGCAGTTCGCCGCGCGCAAGCAGCGGCTTCAGCATGTTGCCCGCGTCGAGGGCGCCCTCCGACTTCCCGGCCCCGACTATCGTATGCAGCTCGTCTATGAAGAGGATGATGCGTCCGTCGCTCTTCTTGACCTCGTCGAGCACCGCTTTGAGACGTTCTTCGAACTCTCCGCGGAACTTCGCGCCCGCGATGAGCGAGCCCATGTCCAGCGCAAAGATGATGCGGTCTTTAAGGTTCTCCGGGACGTCGCCGCGCATGATGCGCTGCGCCAGCCCCTCGGCGATGGCAGTCTTGCCTACGCCCGCTTCGCCTATCAGGACGGGGTTGTTCTTAGTTTTGCGGCTCAGGATGCGTATCGCCCTGCGTATCTCCTCGTCGCGCCCTATTACTGGGTCTAGTTTGTTGTCTCGCGCGGCCTTAACGAGGTCGCGCCCGTACTTTTCCAGAGCGTCGTACTTATCCTCGGGGGTGTCGCTGGTGACTCGCTGGTTGCCGCGCACCTCGGAAAGCGTCTTCAAAAAACTTTCAGGCGTTACGCCGAAAGTCTCGAAGACCTTTCCCAACGGGGAACCTTTCGTCTCGCTGAGAATCGCCAGGAAGAGGTGCTCTACCGAGACATATTCGTCCTTCATATTGTTAGCTTCGCTTTCGGCCTTCACGAGGATTTTCGAGAGCGTCTGTGAAATGTATATCCTGCCGCTCTCCTGCCCTGCGCCGGAGACCCGCGGCTTCCTTGAAAGCTCCTTCTCGACCGCCGCGGCGATGTTGTCGGCCGCGATGTTCATCTTGCTGAAGAGGCGTGGGATAAGCCCGTTCTCCTGCTTCAGCAGCGCCAAAGCAAGATGCTCGACGTCCACCTCCTGGTGCCCGAAGCGGATCGCCGTGTTTTGCGCCTCGTAGAAAGCTTCCTGAGATTTCTGTGTCAGTTTATTCATATCCATAACTATCCCTCCCGGGATGCAAATTTAACCAACCCTGACGTTGTAGGCATATTATAGTACATCAATGAATATCAAACAATAGGGTAAAATAATTTTTTTGAAAAAATTTTTCTTTGACGTTCCACGCAGTTCGGCGAAGACGGAAAACGCTCATGGCTTTGGCGGCATAAAATGTTGCCGCAGGCGTCTGGTAATTGGCGGGCGTTTATGTCATACTAACAGTCTGACGTAAAAACTACAGCCGGAGGTGTAGGGGCGTGTCCCTGATATGGATGGAAAGAGAGAACAGGATACTTATCATTGACTGCGGTTCACAATATACACAGCTCATAGCGCGCCGCGTGCGCGAGCTCGGCGTTTACAGCGAGATAATCTTTTGGGATTCGCCGAAGGAAAAAATCGCCGCGATCAACCCGAAGGGAATAATAATTTCCGGCGGGCCGCGGAGCGTCCTTGACGTCGGCTCGCCTGTGCTCTCGAAAAATCTGATAGCGGACGTGCCGGTCCTCGGCATATGCTACGGCATGCAGCTCCTCGCGCAGCTCTTCGGCGGCGTCGTCGAACGCGGAGAAGCGGCGGAGTACGGACACGCCGTCGTGGAGATCGAAGACAGCCGTCTTTTCTCGCGCTGCGGCGAAGATAAAAAGCTCGACGTCTGGATGAGCCATTGGGACGAGGTGAAAAAAGCGCCGGAGGGCTTCAGGGTCACGGCGAGGAGCGAAAGCGGGGCGCTTGCGGGCTTCGAATCCGCCGACGGCCGCGTCGCGGCGCTGCAATTCCATCCCGAAGTCGCGCACACGCCGAAGGGTAGGGAAATATTGTCCGCCTTCGTCTTCGACATCTGCGGCTGCAAAGCGGACTGGACTCTCGGCGCCGAGTGGGTCAGCCGCGAGATAGAAAAAATCCGCGAAAAGGTCAAGGGCGGCACGGTGATCTGCGGGCTCTCGGGCGGCGTAGATTCTACGGTCTCCGCGGCCATAACGCAGCGCGCCGTAGGCGACAGGCTTTACTGCGTATTCGTCGACCACGGGATGCTGCGCAAGGACGAGGGACAGCGGGTGATGGAGACATACCGCTCGCTCGATCTCAACGTCCGCTACGTAGACGCGGGCGAAAGATTTTTGAAAGCCCTCGAAGGCGTGACCGAACCGGAGCGCAAGCGCAAAATAATCGGCGAGCTCTTCATCCGCGTATTCGAAGAAGAGGCGCGCCGTATCGGCGGCTCCGACTGGCTGCTTCAGGGGACGATATACCCAGACGTCGTAGAGAGCGGACACGGAGGAGGCGGCGTGATAAAAAGTCATCACAACGTCGGCGGGCTGCCGAAGGATATGAAGATGGGGCTGCTCGAACCGCTGCGCGACCTATTCAAAGACGAAGTCCGCCGCGTCGGCAGAACGCTCGGCATAGCACCGCACTTTCTTGGCCGCCATCCCTTCCCGGGGCCGGGGCTCGCGGTGCGCTGCCTTGGCGAGCTGAGAAAAGAACGCCTGGACATACTGCGCGACGCCGACGCGATATTCATCGAGGAAATTCGCAATTTCGGTCTCTACGACGACATCTGGCAAGCCTTCTGCGTGCTCCTTCCCGTGCGCAGCGTCGGGGTGGTCGGCGACGTCCGCAGCTACGGCGAGACTATAGTGCTTCGTGCCGTCTCGTCCCTCGACGCGATGACGGCCGAGTGGGTGCGCCTGCCCTACGAACTGCTCGATACGGTGAGCCGCCGCATATGCAACGAAGTGCCGCAGGTGAACCGCGTGACGCTCGACGTGACAAGCAAGCCGCCGGCAACTATTGAGTGGGAGTGATAGTAAGAAATATGATTCTGTTGTAAAACGATTGAAAATATAGCATTTCGGAGGTTTTGCAGTGTAAAAAACTCTTGAGTGATACTGTTTTGATACTAAAAATGTAAAAAAGCAGCGTCAAAAGGGAGTTATTGAATTAAGCGAGTTTTACGAGCAATACTTATTGACCGAAGGGCAGTAAGGTAGGTAAATTGTTTAGAAAGCCTTCCATCATTTTGTGGTGGGAGGCTTTTGTGGATGTGATTAGAATTGTAAAATTTTGATTTGTAAGTACGTTTATAATCTAAGGATACCGTCAAAATTTGTACGGATATTGTAGGGTAGAATGTGCTAAAAACCTCTAAACTATAATTGAGAGGAGGAAGTCGTGATGAATATTATAATGGCATTTAATAAAACAATAGACTATATTGAAACGGTCTTAGATGGTGAAATAGACGAAGAGAAAATAACTTATTTATCAGGGTACTCATATCCGATGTTCAGTCGATTGTTTTCTATGTTGACTGAAATGACATTGTCAGAATATATAAGAAACAGAAGATTGACGGAAGCGGCTGTTTTATTAAGAGATACAAATGAAAAAATAATTGATATAGCTATTAAGTCTGGCTACGAATCATCAGATTCATTTGGAACTGCTTTTAAAAGTTTTCATGGATTTACTCCTTCCGAGGTAAGGAATGGGAAACCGTTCAAATTAGTTTCTCGCATTCAACTAGCACTGAGTGTAAAAGGAGGTAGAAGTATGAATATTACAATTCAAAAGAAAAAAGCGTTTGGAGTTGCAGGAATCAATGAACAAGGTATTGACTCATCGCTGTGTTCGGATGTATGGAAAAATCTTTATTCTAAATATAGTCATGAAGAATTAGCGGCACTTGGAGAAGGACAAAGTATCGGAGTTTGTCATGATGTAGAAAATCCTAATATTATAAATTATATGGCAGGTTATATTGTTGCAGATATAAATAAAGCTAAAGAAATGGGATTTGATGTTTTAGAAATTGAAGAAAACGAGTATGCTGTTGTTGAACTGAATGGAAGTGTACCGGAATGTATTCACGAAGGGTGGAAATATGCCATGGAAGTATTCTTTCCGGAACATGGATATGTTCATTCAGGAGATCCGGATTTTGAATATTATTATGAAGGAGATATGCACAACCAAGATTACAAAATGGAATTATGGATTCCGATAGTCAAGGCGTAAAATTTATAATGCGGGATGGGATGGGATGGGATGGGATGGGATGGGATGGGATGGGTGTTCGGAAAGACTCTTCAAGAGCTAAAAAAAAGACAAATCGCAGCTCAACATGAACGTACTGCGCAAGAGTGCGCTTGCGTTGTTAAATCAGGCTAAATACGGTCGTTTAAGCAAGAGGAAGGAAGATGATGTTCAAAGCAGCCCTTAACCCACAGCTCTTGCTTGATATCTTGTTTGCTCATAAAAAGTAAATGCTGTGGCCTTGGGAGCTTCCCGCCTTTTTCTTGACACATACAGGGCTCGATGGTATTATATCTGCCGTTGCGGGCGGAAATAGCTCAGCTGGTAGAGCGATGGCCTTCCAAGCCGTAGGTCGCGGGTTCGAGTCCCGTTTTCCGCTCCAGGTTTACCCGCGTTTTTGATGGGGCTGTAGCTCAGCGGGAGAGCACTTCCCTCGCACGGAAGGGGTCGGGCGTTCAAATCGCCTCAGCTCCACCATCTTAATGAGGGTTACGGCCTGCGGCTCATTCGCAGGCCATTTTTTTATCCTTATGAGCCGTGCGCTCATCTCGGCGGTGATTGAAATGTCTTTCGGTCCTGAGCTCGTATGGTTTTGGAGAAGAGAGATCGAAGCGTCCTTCTGTGGCAAGCGCGTACAAAGGGTTGACGGCGGCAATAATTCGGCGATTATCTCCTTCGGTCAGGCTGAACTGCTGCTCTCATGGGACTCGGCCCACTGCGGCGCGGCTGTAGTATCGCAGAAGGAACGGAAAAATTTTCTATCGTCAGCAACGCATATGCCGCAGATCACTAACGCTTTGAGGAGCCACCTCGTCGGCGCTGAATTTTTTTCGGCGGATCAGCTGCGGCGCGACAGGATTTTAAAACTGTCGTTCCGTAAGACGGTAGGCGCCGGTTTTTCAGTCGTCCGCTACGTTTTCTTCGAGTTGATGGAGCGTTTCAGCAATCTGCTTATCACCGACGAAAAAGGTACGATCATCGAAACGGCTAAGCATATACATCCGTCCGACAACGCCTTCCGCAGTATTCTTCCGGGTCTCAGCTACAGCATGCCGCCGCTTTTTGAAGGAATTTCGCTCGAAGAGTGGCTCGCATCTCCTAGGGCTTCCGAGATTAATAGAATAGCCGGCTTCGGTAAAAAGCTGCTTAGGGCTCTTTCAGAGCAGCCGCTTGATGTATCGGAGCGCTTCCTTAGAGCTTTTTACAGCAGTAACGAAGCCGATATAGAATTTATCCCGCAAGCGCTTGGCAATTATATTACAGTTCTTCCTGGGCTTCTGCCCGGCGCGGCGCGTCTGTCGAAGGGTGGAAGCGGCACGGCCGCGGTCCTCGCGCCGCTGCGCTACGCCGCTTTCGATGCGCGCAGGAAGAGGGTCCTCTCTCTGCTGGAAAAGGAAATACTTCGCAGAGAGCGGCAACGCGCTGATATAAACGCGTTGATCGCGGGGCGCGGCGCTGAGCGCTTCAAACAGTACGGCGAGCTGATAACCGCGAACCTATGGCAGATAAAGCCGGGCGCGCGCGAAGCTGAGTTGAGCGGCTACAGCAAAGACGGCGGCGTTTATTCTCTTAGCGTTCCCCTTATTGCCGGCGTATCGCCGCAGAAGTGCGCGGAGATATATTTCTCGAAATATAAGAAGATACGAAGCGCCGCCGAACGCGCGGCCGCCCTGCTGCCGCGCATCGAAGAGGAGCTTGCAGGCTACGCCGAGACGCTTGAAGCGGCGCGCGCGGTGACAGATGCCGGCAGCCTTGTGATGATAGAAGAGGAGATCGGCGCTATAAAACCCGCTGCGGGCAGAAAAAATGCGAGAGCGAAGAAAAAGGAGCAGCTGCCGCCGCATTTGCGCTTCGAGTTCGACGGGGCGATCGTTTTCGCGGGGCTTTCAGCAAAGGGTAACAGATACGTCACCTTTAAACTTGCAAACTCCGACGACATATGGTTTCACGCTGAGGGCGTGCCGGGCTCCCATGTGATACTGCGTCATTCCGCCGCACTGTCTGCAAAGGAACGCGGCGACCTGTTGGATTTCTGCGCGTCGCTCGCGGTTTTTTACAGCAAAGCTAAAGAGACCTCTAGATGGCGCGTCGATTACACTGAGCGGAAGTACGTCAGCCCGATACGCGGCGGCGTGGCGAACGTCACCTATAAAGAATTTTCGTCGATTGCCGGCAGCGGCGCTTATTGGCGTGAGTATCTCGAAGAGCGGAAAAAAGATTCATGACGGCGCGTGCTGCTCTGACTGCTCCGCATGAACGGCGGCGAATGTCCCCGCATATGAAAGTTTTACGCGTGCTTTGAGGGCTGTTTCGCTTTGTTCGGGGAGAATAAAAAAAAGAAGCAATGAAAATCAATCTATATGACGCAGTAGAATTAGACGGTGGACGGATTGTAGCAGTAGTTGCAGATGACGTTGCCGGTTTTTTATTATGCGAAGATGAATCAAAGGTGGAAGAGGAGTCTGCTTCTGGTAAAGACTGTGGCTGGATCGTCAGTGTGCCAATCTTCAAAGTAAAAAGAGTGATAAGCTGACGATAAACATAAAGTCAAAAGCGGCGCCTATGTTATTGCGAAAAACCGGATAAAAATGGAGAGTGAGGAAGCCATTAAACGATTAAAAAATAATGCGGTTGATTATTGCGCCTCTTGAAGATATAATGTTTCATTGGCTTGAGAACGGGCCGATAACATAAATTTGTCAGGGGGCGCTTCAACTAATGAATCTTTTAGCGATAGTAGGAGTGACGGGAGTGATCGCGCTGCTCTTCGCGGCAGCAGCGTCGTGTAAGATCTCCGGTTTTCGTGTGGAGAACGAGCGGGTAAAAGAATTATCCGGCATTATACAGGGAGGGGCCATGGCCTTCCTCTACAGGGAGTATAAGACCCTCGTCCCATTCGTCATCATAGTGGCGGCCATCCTTGCGTGGAAGATAAACGTTCCCAGCGCGGCGTGCTTTGTGGCAGGCGCTCTTTGCAGCGGTCTGACGGGCTTTATCGGTATGAAAGTGGCCACCAAGTCGAACGGCAAGACCTCATTCGCCGCCATGCACGGCATGAACGACGCCTTGAAGATCGCCTTCACCGGCGGCAGCGTCATGGGCATGACGGTAGTCGGAGTAGGTCTTTTAGGCGTCATCGCCATGTACTATATCTTCCCGAGCCCCGAAGTCATCACGGCCTTCGGCTTCGGCGCGAGCTCCATAGCGCTCTTCGCGCGAGTGGGGGGAGGCATCTACACCAAAGCGGCCGACGTTGGTGCAGACCTCGTCGGCAAAGTCGAAGCCGGCATCCCGGAAGACGACCCGCGCAACCCGGCGGTCATAGCGGACAACGTCGGCGACAACGTCGGCGACATAGCCGGTATGGGTGCCGACCTCTTTGAATCATACGTAAACTCGATAATCGCGGCCATGGCCATAGGTGCGATGGCGTTCGACCAGACGGGAGTCTACTATCCGCTCCTACTTGCGGCGGTAGGCATAATCTCCTCGATACTCGGCACCTTCTTCGTTCGCGTAGGTGAAGGAGGCGACCCGGCGAAAGCCCTGCGCATGGGGCTCGGCATCACGGGCGTCTTCATGCTCGTCGGCACCTTCTTCATCACAAAATGGATATTCCACGGAGACATCACCCTCTTCTGGGCGGTCCTCTCGGGAGTCCTCTGCGGGCTGCTCATCGGTGCGGCGACTGAATACTACACCTCCGGCGACTACGGCAGCGTCAAAGAAATCGCCCAGGCCTCCGAGACTGGTGCGGCGACCAACATCTTGGCGGGACTCGGCGTAGGCATGAAATCGACGGCCATCCCCGTCATCCTGGTCTGCTGTGCGATAATGGCCGGAGTATTCTTCGGCGGGCTCTACGGCATATCCTGCGCGGCCGTAGGCATGCTCGCCATAACCGGCATGGCCCTTTCAGTAGACGCCTACGGTCCCATAGCCGACAACGCGGGAGGCATCGCCGAAATGGCCGAACTCCCCGAAGAAGTCCGCAACATCACCGACAAACTCGACGCCGTCGGCAACACCACGGCGGCCGTCGGCAAAGGCCTTGCGATCGGCTCCGCCGCGCTCACGGCCCTTGCACTCTTCGTGACCTTCGCGCAGGCCACGCGGCTCAAAGCGATAGACCTACAGAACCCCGCCGTGATGGCCGGACTCTTCATCGGCGGGCTGCTCCCCTTCATCTTCAGCGCCTTCTCCATCCAGGCCGTCAGCCGCGCCGCTGAGAAAATGATCGAAGAAGTCCGCCGTCAATTCCGCGAAATCCCCGGTATAATGGAAGGCACGGGACGTCCGGAATACGAGCGCTGCGTAGACATCTCGACGGCGGCAGCGCTGAAAGAAATGATAGTTCCAGGGCTCATGGCGGTCCTTGCTCCCGTAGCGGTAGGCTTCCTGCTTGGTCCGCAGGCGCTGGGCGGCATGCTCGGCGGCTCCATAGTCACGGGAGTAATGATGGCCATCTTCATGTCCAACGCTGGAGGGGCGTGGGACAACGCTAAGAAATTCATCGAGTCCGGTGCGCACGGCGGCAAAGGCAGCGCGCCCCACGCCGCGGCGGTCGTCGGCGACACGGTGGGCGACCCGTTCAAAGACACGGCCGGCCCGAGCCTCAACATACTGATCAAGCTGATGTCCGTCGTCGCTACCGTACTCGCTCCGCTCTTCGTTATGTAGTCACAGCGTAACGAAATTTGAAAAATTTGCGTAATAGCGGGCGGCGCCTTATAAAGGGCGCCGCCCGCCGCTTTTTTCGCGAATCGCAATGAGGGCCGCCCGTAAGCGTTTTTGCCGCGGCCCAGGGCGTGCGGTATTTCGGAGGATCCGTATGCCCGGCCGCCACATTCCTCAAGCTCATTTTATATACGGCTTTCTATGATGTATAATTCTCGCAACTTTAACGAAAGGGCGAAAGGGAGTGTGCCGAATATGTGGAAGGGACGTTTTGCGCAGGACACCGACGAGGCCGTGATAAATTTCACGCAGTCGCTCGACCTGGACTGGCGCATGGCTATGGCGGACATACGCGGGAGCGTCGCGCACGTAAGGATGCTCGCCCACACGGGGCTTCTTGCCGCCGACGAGGCCGCAGTGATAGAAAAAAACCTGCGCGAGATCGCGGATGAGATAAAAAAAGGCGAATTCACGCCGAAGCTTTCACTCGAAGACGTTCATATGAACATCGAGTCGCGCCTGATAGAAAAATGCGGCGCGACAGGCGCGCGGCTGCACATGGGGCGCAGCCGCAACGACCAGGTGAACACGACGGTGCGCCTCTATCTGCGCAAAGAGCTGCTTGATATCTGGGAGGGGCTGGAAGCGCTCATTGCGACGCTGCTGGAAAAGGCGGAGGAACACGCCGACGTCGTAGTGCCGGGCTACACGCACCTGCAGCAGGCTCAGCCGATATCGATGGGGCACTTCTGGATGGCCCACGCCCAGGCGTTCATGCGCGACGCGCGACGCCTATGCTCCGCTTACGACGCCGTCGACGAATCGCCGCTCGGCTGCGGCGCCCTCGCCGGCTCGACGCTGCCGCTCGACCGCGAATTCACGCGCGCCGACATGGGCTTCGCCCGCATCACGGAGAACAGCATGGACACGGTCGCGCACCGCGACCATTTCCTGGACGTCCTCTACTTCGCGGCGGTCTTCGGCACCCACGTCAGCCGTCTCTCCGAAGACCTGATAATTTATTTCACGACGGAGTTCGGCTGGCTTAAGCTGCCCGATTCCTTCTGCACCGGATCGAGCATAATGCCGCAGAAAAAGAATCCCGACGTGCTGGAGCTGCTGCGCGGCAAGGCGGGGCAGCTGACGGGCGCGCTCGTCGACCTGCTGACGACGGTGAAGGGTCTTCCCCTCAGCTACGACCGCGACCTGCAGGACGATAAGCGCAGCCTCTTCCGCTCGCTCGACTGCCTGAAGGGAATATTCTCGGTGCTGCCGGCGCTGCTGAAAAACGTAGGGGTAGATGAGGAGCGCGCGAATAAAGGCTTTGCCGACGGGCTTATACTCGCTACGGACGTCGCCGAGTATCTCGTGCTGCGCGGCGTGCCCTTCCGCATCGCGCACGAAAAAGTCGGCCGCGCCGTGCGCTGGTGTATTGAAAACAAGAGACCGCTCGACAAGCTGACGCTCGCCGAATGGCAGGCCCTTATCCCTGAGGCCGAGGAAAGCCTTCTGCCGCTGCTCACGCCGCGCCGCTCGGTGGAGCGCAGGAACACCTACGGAGGGACGTCGCCGCAGCAGCTGCGGGCTCAGATAGGGCGCGCGAAGGAAAAGCTCGCCGCCTATGAAAAAGAGCAGGCGGCGCACCGGGAAAAACTCCCCGACATGCTCTAAATCAATAAACGGCGGCGATAACGGCATACCGGGCGGACGTGGAAAGGAGCCTCTGCAGGGGCCCCTTTTCTTCATGGACGAAAATCCGAAAATCCAGCAAGCTTAATAAAGTGCGGCTTCTGCGGGCGTACAAGGCCCTATTCTTAATTCGTTGCCGAGTTTGAATATAGCAAACGGAAATTCATTATTCTTTAGCGCTTGTATTGACATCGAAGGGGGCAGATGTTATAACTTAGAAAAGTTAGCAAATGCTAACTAAATAATTTCCAGGAGGTATTGTATATGAAAAGGCTGTTCCAGATGACTGCAAAATATAGGCTTGGCAGGGGAGCTCTCGCCCTTATCTGCACCGTGCTTCTCTGCCCGCCGCTGGCAGAGGCTCATTATTTCAGCGTCATCCCTAAGGTCTCGCACACCGATGTGGGAAAGGAGCACTCCGTCATCGTCTCTTTCACACACATAAGCAAGCAGGCGCAGTACGATTACAGCTTCATGAAACTGGTCCCCGACAGGGAGATGCTGAACGGCAGGCTGATATATAAAGACGGCACAGAAAGCGATCTGACAAACCTGTTTGCCGCCTACGACGACCCTGACGGAGATGAAGTCACGGGGATCGATTCGCGCCGCGCTGTGGCGCGGATAACCAAAGAAGGGACCGTGACGGCCGCCTGCCGCACTTATCTGAACATTCCGGGCGCCATGGTCTATACCGGCTTCAGTAAACACATATTCAACATCGCAGCCGACCGCCATTCGATGGCCTCCGTCGGAGGCGGCGAGGTGGCGGAGATCATCCCCCTCTCCGATCTTGCCGGGGCCAGCGTCGGTATGCCTATCAAGTTCAAGCTGCTTTATAAAGGAAATCCCTACGCGGGCGCGGTGATAGAATACGGGAACGAAACCACCCCCATCATACAGGGAGAAGAAGGGCCTGAAAATCTTAAAAAACTTGAAACGCCCAGCGACGAAGAGGGCGTATTCACATATACCCCAGATTCTGCGGGAAGGAATACGGTCGCGGCAATGCTGGATGTGGGCGGCGGAACTTATTACTCGGCGACGCTCTCCTTCGAAGCCAAAGAAAGCTCCGGAGGCAGCAGCGGCGGCTGCAACGCCTCGTCGGCGGCCATGCCGGCCCTGCTGCTTCTTCTCGGCTCCCTTCTGCCTGTGATAAAGAGCGGAATCAAGAAAAACGCCAAAAGGTAAAAAACGAAATATCTATCTGCGACGCGGCGCCTCTGTGCACAGAGGCGCCGTCTCTGTACTTTAGGTTATCCCGCGAAAGTGGCAGGAGGCCGCGTGCTAAAATCACATCCCGGGGTAGCGGAAGTACTGCACCGGTATTCTGTCGTAGCGAGCTTCGATCTCGGCGATTTCTTTCAGCAGTTCTGCGGCGTTTTCCTGCTTTGCCGCCTCTTTTTTCAGGTAGTATTTGCGGAAGAAGCTGTTTTCGTCGCTCGCTCCCTCCGAAGCGAAGAGCTCTTGATACATCATCAGGTCGACGGGCATGCCGAACTTCCTTTTGACGTCGTCATAGCCGAAGAGGACCCATATCTCATGGAAGCCCGCCCAGGAAATGGCCGAGATGCACATGGGGCAGGGGTCGTGGCTCGCTACGAAGAGGCACGACGCGGGGTCAGGATGATTCCGGTCGGCGAAGAAGCGCTGGATGGTGTCGATTTCGCCGTGGTAGATGGGGTTTTCCTGACGGTTGTTGCTGCCGGCCGTTATTACCCGGCAGCTCTGCCTGTCGAGCACGATGCCGCCGAAGAGATGATTGCCCTCCGCCGCCTTTTTTTCCGTCAGCGGCAGGAGCTTCTCTTTGATAGCCTTAATTATGAGCTGCGGCTTGTTCATCTTGTCACATCCTTTCCGCAGCCCGCCGTGCGCGTATCCGACGGGATTTATCGATTTTTTATCAGACTGCGCCCGCCCTCTATTCCCAGTTCGTTATTTCGGCGTTCGCACCGCTTCCGCCTTCCTGCCCGTCCGCGCCGTAGGACATTATGTCAAAGTCGCCGTGTTCGCCGGGCGAGGCGTAGAGGAAGTCGCGCCCCCACGCGTCCTTGGGGACCTTCTTCATGTAGCCGCCCTTCTTGTAGTTGAGAGGCTCCGGCGGAGTCGTCGGCTCCTTTACGAGAGCTTCGAGCCCCTGCGCCGTCGTGGGATAGGCTCCATTGTCGAGGTAGTAGAGCCCGAGCACCTGTTCGAGCTGGGCGATCTGCGTCTGCGTCGTCTTGCGCTTCGCCTCGTCGCTCTGCCCTATGAGCCTCGGGCCGACGAGCGCCGAGAGCAGCCCGATTATCACGACGACGACCATGATCTCTATCAGCGTGAAGCCTTTTCTCTTTTTCAGCTTTATTCTTGCGCTTTTCACTCAGTATACCTCCTCTTCATCTAATGCAACAGATAAATATTACCTTGCGCGCATATATTTTTCAAGCGCAGCGTCCCGTCTGCCGGCGAGCGTCGTTATACGAGAAATTTCTTTTTTGAATGAACCTGAATGAATTGTCGGTTAAAAATGTAGCGATAACACGCTTGAAAAGAGTATAATTGAAAAGTTGTGACTTATTACGCAGGAGTTGGAGGAGTTTCAGATGTACTTGTTGATCACCGCCGTTTTGTTTCTCTTCACCGCCTTCTCGCAGAGCGGCGCTTTTGCGTCGTCGGACGCTCTGTATTACGATGTAGCGGTAATCGGAGCCGGCACCGGCGGCACGGCGGCCGCGATACAGGCCGCGCGCATGGGGATGGACGTAGCTCTCATCGAGGAATCCGACTGGGTCGGCGGACAGATGACGGGCGCCGCCGTTTCCACGATGGACGACGTCCGCCGCACGAGGACGGGCATTTACAACGAATTCATAACGCGCGTACGCGAGCATTATGAGATGCGCGAGACGGCGGTCAACACATGCTACTGGGGCTCGGACACGATAGCGTTCGAGCCGTGGGTCGGGCAGAAAGCGCTGACCGATATGATAAACGAAGCAAATAGAGTGATGCTCTTCCTAAAAGCGCGAGTGCTCGAGGCGCAGGTAGACAATGGCGGGGTCACGGCGGCCATCATCGAGGACGAAGAGGGGAAAAAGACGATACGCGCGAAGGTCTTCATCGATGCGACCGAGGCCGGCGATTTCATCCCTCTCACCGGAGCGCGCTATAGATCAGGTAACGGCATCTCTCCGCATATAGACAACGACAGCGTTATACAGGACATAACCTACGTCGCCGTGGTGAAGAAGTATCCCGAAGGCCTGCCCGAAGAGCTGCGTATAATGACGCCGCCGCCGCATTACTACGAATATCTCCCCCACTTCCGCGAAATAATCGCCAAAGACGGTAGCTGGTGGCCCGGAGATTATCCCTTCAACGTGGCAGTACACAACGCCTACCGCGGGATGCCGGACGTCACCAACCCCAACCGTTCGAAAATCGACGGCGGAGTGCCCTCCACATGGCAGTTCATATCCCGCACGGCGCTGAACTGGGCGAACGACTACCCGGGGCGCAAGTTCGGCTCGGCAGGCATGCCGGCGCGCTTCCTCGAGGACAAAAAGTTCCGCCGCGACGCGGAGCGCAAGGCGATGGAGGAGACTCTCGCGTTCCTGTACTATATGCAGACCGAGCTCGGCATGGAGGACTGGTCGGTGGACACGCGCCAGGGCTACGGCGGCAGCTTCACGAACGACTGGCAGAGCTGGAAGGAGATGCCGGAAGAGTTCGCGCCGATTCTCAGGCACTTCCCCCCCTTCCCCTATATCCGCGAGAGCCGCCGCATAATCGGCGTCGCGACGATGACCGTCAAAGACGTCATCCGCGACGCGTCGCTCAAGCGCATTCTAAACATGGTGCCGGAGAGCGTGGCGCTCGGAGAATACCCTACCGACATACACGGGCTGCGCGAGCCCAAATATCTTGACCGCGACCTCGGCGAGCGTCCCGAGGACATACCGGACGACAAAGAGTGGGAGGGAGGGCTCTTCCAGATACCGCTCGGCGTCTTTATCCCGGAAAAGATAGACGGCCTTCTCGCGGCGGAGAAAAATATCTCCGTTTCGCGCGTGGTCAACGGTTCGACGCGCCTGCAGCCCGTCACGATGCTCACTGGGCAGGCGGTCGGCGCCTTAGCCGCGGTCGCGGTCAGAGAAAAGATCGAGCCGCGCGACGTGCGCCCGATACAGGTCCAGTGGGAGCTGCTCGGGTCGAAGGACAAGCTCTCCTACTACAGCTTCGACGATGTCCCACCCGATTCCCTCTGGTGGCGCGGCGTCGAGCTCGCGATGCTTTACGGCTACATGGACAACCCCGGCGAGACGATCTTCGGCGTCGACCACGAGATGCACTGGCTCGAGGTAAGGGACGCCTTCCGCCGCATCTTCGGCCGCACGGAATTCCCACGGCGCGAATACGAGGCCCTCGTGACGCAGAACGACTTCAATGCGTGGCTCAGAGAGCTGTGGAAGGACGACGCGGAAAAGTACAAAAGTGTGCTCGAACGCTTCTCCGGAGAGGGGGTCATGACTAAAGGGCAGCTCGCCGCTGCGATGGGCGAGATAAAATACATCTATGAAATGCAAAAGTAAACCTCTGATAGAACGCTTGAGAAAATGCGCTCGTAGTGCTATTTTAATCTGGACTTAACGGTTATCGAGAACCTGCTTCCCCTTGCCGGAACGCCGGCCGAAGCCCTGGGGGAAAACGCATACGAATTTCAATGAAGGAGGGGAGCGGGATGCCGCGGAACATCGACTTTATGATCGTCGTAGATATGCAGAACGACTTTGTGAGCGGCGCGCTCGGAAGCGAAATGGCGCGCGCGATCGTCCCCGAAGCGGTGGAAAAAGTGCGATCCTTCGTCGCCGAAGGCGGAACCGAAAGACTGATATTCACTAAAGACACCCACGGCGAAAATTACGCCGAAACAAATGAAGGACGGCATCTGCCGGTGCCGCACTGCGTCAAGGGCACATGGGGCTTTGAGATAATCGACGAGCTCGCCGGCTTCGCGAAGGACGCGAAGATAATTGAAAAGCCGGCCTTCGGCTCGACGCTCCTTCCGTCGGCGGTCCGTGAAATGACGGACGCTCCGGATGAAGAAATAAGCTTTTACCTCCTGGGCCTCTGCACCGACATATGCGTCGTATCGAACGCGACGATATTAAAGGCGCACTTTCCGGAGAGTTGCGTGAACGTTTATTCAAAGTGCTGCGCCGGCGTGACGCGCGAAAGCCACGACGCCGCCCTTCTGACGATGAAGATGTGCCAGATAGAGCTGCTCTGACGCGAAAAAGAAAAAGCGCTTCAGCGTCGACTTTTGGGCGCGCTCCGCGCTTGCGCCGAAGTTTGACAACGTTGAAAAATAATGTATAATACTTTCGTTCCGCAAAAGGATACTTGCCGGTGTAGCTCAGCTGGTAGAGCAGCTGACTTGTAATCAGCAGGTCGGAGGTTCGAATCCCCTCGCCGGCTCCAGAGAATCAAGCGCCCACGGCAGAGCCGTAGGCGCTTTCTTTTCATCCGTCGTCAGGCTTCCGTCGGCGCGGCCGACTGTATCAATTCCGTGAAGGAGCGCATCGGCGGCGTAACGTACTTGTTTTTGTGACAGACGATCTGGCTCCACAGGCTTATCGCGTTGCAGCGGACGTCCAGGACCGACAGCTCCCCCTTTTTCACGCTTTCTTCTATTACGTAATCCGGCAGGAAGGATACCCCCATGCCCCTTTTCAGCAGGCGCAGGATGACTTCGATGTTGTCGACCTCAAGTATAGGCACGAGCTCGACGCCGTTCACGGCGGCCTCGCGGTCGAGCTCCCGCCTGTAGATGGCGTCGCGCTCGGCGAGTATAAGCGGCTGCCGTGCGATTTCCTCAAGAGAAATATTTTTCTCGGCGCAGAGCGGGCTCTCCGGCGCGGCTACGAATTTCAGGCTCACCGGCGACGCGCAGGCGCGGACACAGTCTTTGTGATAGATGAGGTTGTCCAGCAGATAGATTACGTCGACTTCGTTCTGGCGCAGCATCCTGTAAAGGGCGGCTCCCGTCGCCGAGGTTATCTCGATTTTTACCTCCGGATATCTGCTGTGGAAACGCGGCAGCAGGTCGGCCGTCTTCCAGACGAAAAGAGATTCGAGGACGCCGATGCGCAGCGTGCCCGCGACAGAGTCCGGAGCGTCGCTCAGGGAGCTCAGCTTGTCCTCGAGACGGACGAACTCATTAGCGTAGAGGATAAATTCTTCGCCCTTCTGCGTGAGCGAAATGGTCTTGCCGATGCGATCGAATAGCGGAAAGCCGAGCTCCCTCTCGAGCTGTTTTATCTGAATCGTAACGGTGGACTGAGAGTATCCGAGCTCGTTCGCCGCTTTCGTAAAACCGCCGAGCCCGGCCACGCGAAGAAACGTGTTGATATTTTTAAGCTCCATCCTTTGCCTCCGACGCAGGTTAAACGATATGCGCAAAGCCATTTTAGCATATAACGGCGCGTAAAATTTTGGGGAAAACGCCGCCGATAAAGGGAAAAGAATGAAACCTCGCAACGCCCGTATGTACCTCGGCTTTATGGTTGCGGGCGGGGACGCTTCCGCGCCCGTCAGGCGGCTCCGCCCGCGCCGTAACAGCGCGGAGAAATTTTTCTCTGCGCCGCGGCGAAGCGAAGACGCCTAAAGAAAAATTTCCGCGCAAATTAAGGCGCGAGAGCCGACAGTTGAAAGGGAAAACGTGAAACGCCGGTGAATAGCGCCCGATAAAAATAAAATCGTTTAATTTTGAACATAAGAAATCTTTTATCGGTCATAACTCAGAAAATGTACTATAATATGTTTAATGAGACATTGTTAAATGTTTCACTTAACATAAAACTTTTACGGGAGGCGCTGGCTGTGAGCAGCAAGGCAATGACAATAGGAAACAATGTTAAATGCGAGGGCAGAAAGTCTTACGTAGATGCTAAGACCGTAGTATACGGCGCCGTTTTTGTGGCGGCGTTCATCCTTCTTGCGTACTTCCTCGGACATGCTGAAGTCGTGTCGAACCCCTACGTTCCCGCCCGCATTTTCTAAAATACCCGTTCGGACGGTACGCAGTGAACAGCAAAAGGCCGCGGAATTGAAAGCCGCGGCCTCTTTAATTTTTCAAGAATTCTGCGTGGGCTCCTTTATGATAAGAGACGTATCTACGAGGTCGGTCTCTCCGTTCACATAATAATTCGTGCTACGCACGAAATCGTTATATTCGGCTATCATTTTTTTTGCCTTGGCTTCGTCTTTCTGGCAGATTTCAAACGAAAGCGCGTGTATCAGAGCCATATACGACGCGTTGGAATCGATATATGTCACGTACTTTTCGGGCACCTGTATGAAAATCTCGCAGTACGAGAATATAGGCGAAAGCACAGAATTTGAGAAGCCTATCACCGGGATTTCGCGTTTCTGGATGATTTTTAAAATTTTCTGCGTTTCAAGCGGATAGCGCGGAGTGGAAAAGACGATGCATACGCTGTTTTTCCCCGCCGACCGTATCAGCGCGTCCTCGGGGAGTCCAAGCTTTTCTATCATATGAACGTTCGGCTTCATTACCTGCAACGCGAAGAGCAGCGCCTGCGCGCAGCATACGTTGGCGCCGCAGGCGACGATAAGGACCGTCTTCGCCTTTGCGACCATCTCCGCAGCCCTTTCAAACTCATCTTCGTTTATCCCCGCCAGCGTTTCCGCCATCACCTGCATTTCCATCGCGAAGATGGCGCGGCAGGTGTCTCTCGGGAATTCATATTCGCCGCTTTTTATTGCGAACGCGCTCATTATTGGGCGTTTGCTGTTTGCCGTGAGCTCCTCGCGCAGAGCCGCCATAAACTCAGGGAAGCCCTTGTATCCGAGATTATAGACGAAGCGCACGACGGTAGTTTCGCTGACGTTTGCGAGAGAGGCCAGCTCCGTCATCGTCACATAAGCTAAAGAGGTGTAGTTTTTTTCAATGTACTGTGCCAGCTTTAAATGTTTGGGCGAAAGATTGCCGCTCTTTGCCGCAATTCTGCGAAGCATGGAAAAGTTTTCTTTTTCTGTCATCTGCGGACTCCTCTCCATTATCGCCGATAGTAACTCATATTCCGCTTTTTTGTCAAGGTGAACGCGGGCACAAATGATGCGGTAAGAAATATTTAATTGTCGGCTGATTATACGCGACATTCTAAAAAATTTTCTTCTTTTTTATAAAAATATATTGACAAATTTTCTTCAAAAATATAATATTTACTTGACCGGTTTTACAAGCTTCACATGTGAATAAAAAGGGTTTCAGCACCACGCTCAAATGTTCCAAAACTAAGAGGGGGAGAAACACAATGGAGAACACAACGCTTAATCTGGTTGTCCTTCTGCTTTACATGGGCGGCCTCATGTTATTCGGCCTCTATCAGGGGATGAAAGTCAAAAACACCACGGACTTGAATATGGGCGGGCGTTCGGTCCCCGGCTGGGCCTGCGCCTTGTCCGAGAGAGCGACTGCGGAGTCGGCATGGTGCCTTGTCGGCTTCCCCGGTTATGCGTACGGCAGCGGGCTCGTCTCGATCTGGGTCGCGATAGGCCTAGCGCTCGGCAACATATTCGCGTGGACGCTGCTTGCCAACAGAATGAGGAAGGAAGCGGCCAAATTCGACGCTCAGACTTATGTCGACTGGGTCGTCAAACGTCACTCGAAGAGCAAGGCCGTAACGGCCATCAGGCTTATGGGCAGCTTTATCGTAATTTTCCTTTTTGCGTTTTACGTCGAAGCTCAGGTCATAGGCGGGGGCAAAACGCTGCACACGCTCTTCGGGCTTCCGGTAACGTGGGGGATCATCCTCACTATGGTCGTGATCATACCCTACACAGTTTGGGGCGGCTTCCAAAGCGTCGTCTACACGGACTGCGTGCAGAGCGTTTTGATGATCTTTACGCTGATAGTCGCACCGCTCTACGGGCTGTATTACATATCCGTCACGCCGGGGCTGTACGCCTCGTCGATCGTCGAAGCGCTGAGGCTGGCCGGCCCGAACTACCTTGATCTCACGGCCGGAGCTAAGGGTATTTTCGCGGGCTTCATGATCGCCAGCAACTTCGCGTGGATCATCGCCTATCTCGGCGGCTGCCCGCACCTTACAGTGCGCTTCATGGCTATGAAGGACGACGCGGCGTGGAAAATGGGAAGGAACATCGCCTGCGTCTGGACGGTGCTCGGCTACAGCGGCGCCATCCTTATCGGGCTCGTTGGACTTGCGATATTCGGCCCCGCGAACATAGCGGATGCGGAAATGATCATGCCGAAGGTCGTGCTGAAAATATTCAACCCCGTGCTGGGAGCTATATGCGTGACCGGCGCAGTCGCGGCGATGCTCTCGACCGCCGACTCGATGCTCATCGTCACCTCCTCCGAGTTCTCAGAAAATATTTTGAAGCCGGTCATTCTGAAAGGCCAAAAGCTCGACCCTAAGAAGGAACTCTTCATTTCGCGCTGCGTTACCGTCATAGTCGGGCTTTCCGCCCTCGCCTTAGCCTTCCTGCTGCCCGCGAACATGGTCTACAGCATAGTCTCCTTCGCCTGGGCGGCAATGGGCAACCCCTTCGCCGTCGTCACCTGCATGACGCTGCTCTGGAAGAAATATACCGGCGCGGCGGCCTTCTGGACTATGGCGTTCGGCTTCTTCTGCACCGTTTTCTGGCAGATGTCCCCCTACAACGCGATAATCGACGCGCGCCTCGTCGGCGTCGTCCCGGCGCTAATCGCCGGCTATGTGGTGACTAAAATGTCCAATGGCGGTGAGGAATATCTTGGAGAGGCGGAATAAGCTTTAACTGGAGACAAAGCGGGCCGCGCCGCATAAAAAAGGCGGTCCGCTTTGCCCGTGCGCTCAAATATGCGGGCGTCTTTTGAAGAAAAATCTTTTTTTATTTTATAAAAAGGTTGACAAACTTCATGAAATGAATTATATTCCAATTGTTGAATTTACAGTATTTTTATGAGGATATATTTTATATGATATTGTGTTTGTCTTTAAAAATGAATTAAAGTTAAGCATGGCTTGAAAGCGGCATAAAGGCGGGATTCATGGCTTCAAACGCGCGCTGCGCAAAGGGCGCGAAAGTCACATAAAGGCGCAAGCAAGAGGGTAATGTGCATGGCGGTTTTTTCCGTCAGTCATTAAAAGGAGAGTGAGGCAATTGCAGCTGATCAACCAGCACCCCGTTCTGGCTTACAGCCACGGGGCAAAAGTCAAATTCACGTTTGACGGCAGCGAACTGGAAGGTTTCGAAGGAGAACCTATCGCTATGGCGCTTCACGCGAACGGCGTCCACGTCTACAGGGTGACTCCGGAAATGAAGAGGCCGCGCGGGTTTTTCTGCGCGATAGGGAAGTGCAGCTCGTGCTTTATGGTGGTGGACGGGGTGCCCAACGTAAGGACCTGTATCACCCCCCTTAAAGCCGGAATGAAGATCGAGACGCAGCACGGCAAGGGCGCTGTTCCTATGGAGGTGGCGTAGACGATGTCTGAGATCAGAAAGACCGACATCCTGGTCGTGGGCGGCGGAGCGGCCGGGCTCAGCGCGGCCGCCGAAGCCGCCTCCCTGGGCGCGAAAGTCACGGTGCTTGAAAGCGACCTTCATCTCGGCGGGCAGCTTGTAAAGCAGACGCATAAGTTCTTCGGCAGCAAAGACGAACACGCCGGCACCAGAGGCTATAAAATAGCCGATATCATCCTTGACGAAATAAGGGCCTGCGGTGATAAAGTCGAAGCCTTCACAAACACTTCGGTGATAGGCTATTACAAAAACGACGGGATCGTCACGGTGATGCGCGGCGAAGAGGAGTACTACAAGCTTCTGCCGAAGAAGATCGTAATGGCGACCGGCGCGCAGGAGCGCATCATCCCCTTCCCGAACAACGACATCCCCGGCGTTTACGGCGCCGGCGCGGTGCAGACGCTGATGAACGTCTACGGAGTGGTCCCCGGCAAGAGAGTCCTTATGATCGGCGCCGGCAACATCGGCCTCATTGTAAGCTATCAGCTGATGCAGGCCGGCGTTGAGATCGCCGCTGTACTTGAAGCGCTACCGAAAATCGGCGGCTACTGGGTCCACGCGGCGAAGATCCGCAGGCTCGGAGTCCCCATCCTTTTGAGACACACAATCAAGGCGGCGCTCGGCGCCGATATGGTCGACGGCGCGGTCGTCCAGGATATAGAGACGGGCGAGCTGTCGCACGTCGAATGCGACGTCATCTGCCTCGCGGTCGGACTCACGCCGACGAACGAAATGCTCTGGCAGGCCGGATGCGAAATGAGATATATCCCACAGCTCTGCGGACACGTCCCCCTTCGCGACCCCAAGCTGCGCACGAGCCACCCCGATATCTGGATCGCCGGCGACGCGGCCGGAATCGAAGAGGCGAGCTCGGCGATGGTCGAAGGGCGCATCGCCGGGCTTGCGGCGGCGCAGTCCCTCGGCTTTAAGGCCGACGAAGGCAAATTTGACGAATATCACGAGCGCCTGGCCGCGCTGCGCAGAGGCGAAGCCGGCGAAAAAATCCGCAGCGGCCTCGCTCTGGCGCAGGTCGACGACTGGAGGGATGAGTAATGGATAACGAGGAGAGACTCTTCAACAGCGGCGTCCTTACGGGCGAACGCAAGGGCGCGGTGCTTCCTCCGAAGGATCTCTGGGAGAACAAAAAGGGCGGGCTCGTCTTGATCGAATGCCCGCAGCGCATCCCGTGCAACCCCTGCGCTACGAGCTGCCCCAGCGGCGCGGTGAAGCCCTTTGCCGACATAAACGACAATCCGGAGATCGATTACGCGAAATGCACCGGCTGCGGCCTCTGCGTCGCGAAATGCCCGGGGCTCGCCTGCTTCGTGATCGACCTGACGTTCGCTCCCGGCAGGGCCCTCATAAAGATGCCTTACGAGCTGCTGCCGCTGCCCTCTAAGGGCGACAAGGTGGCGTGCCTCAACAGAATCGGTGAAGCGGTGACCGAAGGCGTCGTTGAAAATGTGGCGGAACCGCTTAAAGATTCAACAAAAGTTTTGCATGTCTCCTTCGACAGGAAATTCGTCGACCAGGTGCGTGCGGTAAGGGTGGTGAAGTAGATGTCCTGCTGTGATCACGATCACACTAAAGTCGATTTCAAAAAGATGGAAGATGACATCGTCGTCTGCCGCTGCGAGGAAATCACCCTCAAGGAGATCCGCGAATGGATAGCGCGCGGTTACGACACCTTTGACGAACTGAAGCGCCTGCTGCGCGTCGGCATGGGCCCCTGCCAGGGACGCGGATGCAGGGACATAATCCTTCGCGAGATTTCAAAGCAGACCGGCGTTCCCGTGGCGGACATACCTTCCGGCACGATACGCCCGCCCGTGAAGCCGATAAAGTGCGGGCTCGTCGGCGACATTAAAGGAGGGGACTTCGAATGAGCTGGAAGAGAACGGCTGACGCCGTCGTCATAGGCGGCGGCATGATGGGAATGGCTACGGCCTACTATCTCAAAAAGCTGGGGATGAAAAGCGTAGTCCTGCTGGAAAAGAAGACGGCCGCCTCCGGAGCCACCGGAAGGTGCGCGGCGGCTTTCAGGGCGACCTGGGGCGGCGAGCTGAATATAATCCTCGGCAAGGCCTGCATCGAAAAATACGAACATCTGTCGGAAGAGCTGGGCATGGACATCGGCCTTTATCAGAACGGCTACCTCTTCATGGCCTACTCCGACGCGCAGGTCGAAAACTTCAAGAAGTGCATCGAACTGCAGAACTCCCTCGGCGTTCCGTCGAGGATGCTCACGCACGACGAAGCGCGCGCTCTCTGCCCGGGGCTCTATACCGACGACATAAAGGGCTTCTACTGGTACAAGCGTGACGGGCACGCCGACCCGATGCTCACGAACTTCGCGCACCAGGAGGCTGCAAAGCGCGAAGGCGTCGTCATCGAGAAGTTCACGGAGGTCACGGGCTTCAAAAAGACCAACGACGCGATAAAGGGCGTGCGCACGAGCAAAGGCTATATAGACACGGACATCGTCATCAACGCGGCCGGCGCCTGGTCAGGAAAGGTCGCCGCGATGGCCGGGCTCGCCATTCCGGTTCACGGAGAGCGCCACGAGATATTCGCGACCGAGCCGGTCGACTTCAACGTCTGCCCGACGTTCCTCATGAGCTACGACCCGGACTTCTACATGCAGCAGCGCCCGCACGGCTCGATAATCGCCGGCTGCGGCCCGCACCGTTACCGCCCGGGTGCGGCGCCCTTCGACGACTACGAAATGGGCGACTGCTGGGACTTCCTCGAACATATGACGGGCATACTGACGCACGTGCTGCCGCGCACGAAGGGCATCCGCGTCGTCAGGCAGTGGTCCGGCATGTACGACATCACGCCGGACATGCAGCCGGTCATAGGCGAAGCGGACGAGCTGAAGGGCTTCTGGATGAACGTTTCCGGTTCGCGCGGCTTCATGTTCGGCCCCGTCGCCGGCGAGATGGTGGCCGAGCAGATACTCTTCGGCAAGACTAAGCTTCCAATAGAGAAGTTCCACTGGAACCGCTACGCAAGGGGCGAATATCTGCTTGATACGGCCATAGCGTAAAGGTTTTAAAGGGCGCGCGCTGAAGATGAGAGAGGGCGCATCGATTAGAAAAAGTAATCTATCTAATCAAAACAATCAATTTTACAAATCTTCAGCGGCGCCCGTATAATATCCGTAAAGCCCGAGGGGAGAAAACGGCATAGAGGATTTTCCGTCTTGGGCGGCGGTTTTCGGCAACAGGGGAAATATATTTTTTGACACAAAACAGGAGGTAATTTATAATGGCTGGTGGTAAGGAAGTAAAAACGCTGCTCCTTTCGCAGGACGACCTTCTCAAGGTCGGCGTTACAAATATGGCCGATTGCATCGACGTCATCGAAGGCGTCTTCAGCCTTATCGGCAAGGGCGACTATCTGATGGGCGGCCCGCTGCAGAACGAGCACGGGCAGATGATTTATTTCCCGGACGAAGAGCGCTTCCCCGGGATGCCGGTGAGCGGGCCGGACCGCCGCTTTATGTCGATGATCGGCTATCTCGGCGGCAAATATAAGATCTGCGGCGAAAAGTGGTACGGCTCCAACCCCGCTAACACCTCGCGCGGGCTGCCGCGTTCGATATTGACGACGATCCTCAACGACGCCGACACGGGCGCGCCCTTCGCGATCATGAGCGGCAACCAGATCTCCGCGATGCGCACCGGCGCCGTTCCCGGAGTCATCGCGCGCCATCTTGCGCGCAAGGGCTCGAAGGTGGTCGGAGTGATCGGCGGCGGCGTAGTCAACCGCGGAGGGCTGCTTGCTATAAAGACGGCGGTGCCGACGATCGAAGAGGCCGTCCTCTACGACATCAACCTCGAAAAGGGCAGGAAGTGGGCGGAGGAAGAGAGCAAGGCGCTCAACATCAAAGTCTCCGTCACGACGAATATCGAAGAGGCGATACGTCCCGCCGACGTCGTCGCGATAGCTACCGGCGGCAACGTAGTGCCGCGCATCGAGAAGGAGTGGCTCAAGAAGGGCGCGCTGGTGATCTTCACGGGCGACGCCGACTTCGATCCCGAGGCCTACTCGGAGAACACCGTCTTCGCGGACAACTGGAAGATGCATCAGGCCTTCATCGCCGACGGTAAAGAGCACCCGAAGGGACTGGAGGCGGTCTCCGTAGTCGCCCCTTCGTACCATCTGCTACTCGCCATTCAGGCGGGCAAGTTCGATGAAAAGAAAGTCCGTAACCTGGGCGACGTCGTGAACGGCATCGACAAGGGGCGCAGCAGCGACGACGAGATCATCATGTTCGTGACGGGCGGCATGCCGCTGCACGACATAGCGTGGGGCAAGACGCTCTACGACCGCGCGGTCAAAGAGGGGCTCGGCCAGGAGTTCTGCTTCTTCAAGGAAGCTTACTGGAGATAAAAAAGATTTAAGTTTCTGAGTTACGGCCATACGGCGTCTGTCCTGCACAAAATATATTCTGCGAGACAGACGCTGTTTTTAAAATGAGAGGCTTTGCGGCGGCGCAAAGCGTCGGCCCGTCTTCTCAGGCGCTGAGGGCGGCGCTGAAAGGGCGGAAGGAGTATCCGTAATTTTTTAATCGTTCATTGTCGGGCCCGCGGTATGAAGCTTGGCATATCGCAACTTAAAGGGCGGTAAGCAGCAAAAAACACGGGGAGGCTGAAGGAAATGGCATTGAGAAAGATGTGGCTCAAGATAAACGGGGCGAACAGAATGTTCGCCTGCGATCCCGCAAAAGACTCTTTGGCGGATGTGCTGAGACGCCTGGGGCTCACCAGCGTAAAGGTCGGATGCGGCATAGGCGTCTGCGGCTCCTGCACGGTTCTTCTGAACGGGGAGCTCGTCAGATCCTGCGCGCGCAAGATGGCGCGCATAGACGAATACAGCGAAGTGACTACGGTCGAAGGGATAGGCACGCCGACTAATCTGCACCCTGTGCAGGTGGCGTTTATGAACAACGGCGCGGTCCAGTGCGGTTTCTGCACGCCTGGATTTATAGTATCTTCGTACGCGCTGCTGCAGAAAAACGATAATCCGACGCGCGAAGAGGTGCGCGACTGGTTCCATAAACATAGGAACGTATGCCGCTGCACCGGCTACAAACAGATAGTGGACGCGGTCATGGATGCCGCCAAGGTGGTGCGCGGAGAGGCCACGATCGACGATATAAAGGTCAAACTTCCCGAAGACAAGGAATATTACGGCAAGCCGCTCGTGCGCCCGACCTCTCTCGCCAAGGTGTGCGGGCTCGCCGACTACGGCGACGACCAGGAGCTGAAGATGCCCGCCGACACGCTTAAGGTAGCGGTGGTCCAGCCCCGTCTCGCTCATCACGCGAAGATTCTTAAGATAGACGCCTCTGAAGCCGAGAAGATGCCCGGTGTGAAGAAAATCATCATGGCCGCGGACCTCAAGGCGGCAGGCGGCTCGAACGTGATGGCCGAAGCCAACTTCCACGAGCGCAGCACGGTAAGGATTCCCAGCCGCAACGTCCTCGCCGAGGACAAGATCTACCGCTACGGCGATGTAGTAGCGCTCGCGGTCGCCGACACCAAGGAGCACGCGCGCGCCGCGGCCGCCAAGGTGAAGGTCGAGATAGAAAAGCTTCCGGAGTATCTGAGCTTCCTTGAGGCGGCGATGCCGGACGCCCAGCGCATCCACGAGGACACGCCCAACATCTTCTGCAAGCAGCCGGTACTCAAGGGCGCCGGCCTCGAAGAGCCGGAAAAGGTGGCGGAGATCATCGATAACTCAGCTTACAGCGTCGAAGGCAGCTTCTATTCGTCGCGCGAGCCGCACCTTTCGATCGAAGGCGACTCCGTGCAGTGCTACTTCGACGAGGACGGTTTCCTCACGTTCCAGTGCAAATCTCAGGGCGTCTACTCCTCGATCAGCCGCATAGGCACCTGCCTCGGCGTACCGACGTCGAAGCTGCGCGTAATGATGAACCCGACGGGGGCGAGCTTCGGCTGGTCGACGAACGCCGGCGACCTCTGCCTGGCGGGGGCCGCGGCCGTCGTTATGAAGGAGCCGGTGGCGCTTTCGATGAGCTACGAGGAACACCAGCACTTCTCGGGAAAGCGCTGCCCATCCTATTCGAACGGGCGCCTCGCCTGCGACGAGGAGGGAAAGCTGACCGCGGCGGAATTTGATTTCGGCCTCGACCACGGCGCATACTCGTGGGGCGGCGACGACTGCTTCACAAAGCAGGCGCGCTTCGCCTTCTTCCCCTACTCGATCCCGAACGTTGCAGGGCTCTGCCGCGTCGCGAACACCAACCACAACTTCGGCACGGCCTACCGCAGCTACGGCTCGCCGCAGGCCTATACACTCAGCGAAGCACTCGTCGATATGCTCGCCGAAAAGGCTGGGATCGACCCCTTCGACTTCCGCTACCGCAACATAGGGCGCCCCGGCGATACGAATATCAACAGCTATCCCTTCCGTCAGTACCCGATGGAAGAGATGATGAACATATTGAAGCCCCTCTACGACAAGGCGGTGGCGGAGGCTAAGGCCGCCGACACGCCGGAAAAGCGCCGCGGCGTGGGGCTCGCGTGGGGCGGGTTTAACGTAACGGAGGGAGGCACCGACAAATCGGCTGCCGCCATCGAGCTCAACCCCGACGGGACCTTCACGAAGTACGACACATATCAGGAGCTCGGCCAGGGCGGCGACATCGGCTCGCTGATGCTTACGCTTGAGGCGCTCAAGCCGCTCGGCGTGACGCCGGATATGATCAAGCTCGTGCAGAACGATACAAAGCTGTGCCCGGACAGCGGCATGTCCGGCGCGAGCCGCACGCACTACATGAGCGGCAAGGCGACGATGAACGCGGCCGAGCAGCTGATAAACGCGATGAGAAAGCCGGACGGCACGTTCCGCACTTACGAGGAGATGAAGGCCGAGGGCATCCCGACGAAGTACACGGGAAAATGGACGTGCGCCAGCGTCGAAGGGCTCTGCCGCCTCGACCCCAACACCGGCATAGGAGACCCGAGCCCCTCATACACCTACTGCCTCAACATGGCCGAAGTCGAAGTCGACACCAAGAGCGGCAAGACGACGGTGCTTCGCTTCAGCTGTGTCGACGACGTCGGCAAGGTGGGCAATCTGGCCGCGGTAAACGGCCAGGCGTACGGCGGCATTTCGCACAGCATAGGCTTCGCGCTCAGCGAAATATACGAGGATGTGAAGAAACACACCAACATCGCGGCGTGCGGCGTCCCCTACATCAAGGACATCCCCGACGAAATCAACGTCATACACTACCAGCGCCCAGATGAAATCGGCCCCTTCGGCTCCTCCGGCGCTTCCGAAGCCTTCCAGTCGTCCGGACACGTGGCTGTGCTGAACGCCATCAACAACGCCTGCGGCGTGCGCATCCACGAGATACCGGCGACGCCGGCTAAGGTGAAGGCCGGGCTCGACGCGATAGCGGCCGGCGGCAGGCCCGAAGAGCCGGCGAAATACTTCCTCGGCTCCGACCTCTACGAAGAGCTCGACGACATAAAGGCCAATCCGGTGAAGTACGAAGGAGAGCCAGATTTCTTCCGCGCTCTCGGCGACACCACGGAAAAATTCTTCTAAGAATCGGATAACGACTTGAAGCTGTACTTCGGGCCGCATTTTTACACGCGGCCCGAAGTATGCTATAAAAATGTAGGACGACAAACGGCTGCGGGGTGTCTTGATATGGATGATGAACTGAAGCGGATGTATCAGCTGAAGGTCGAAGGGCTCTGCTGCTCTTCGATACTTATAGAGATGGGGCTCGAGCTTCGCGGCGAAAGCAACGAGCAGTTCGTCAAGGCGGCGAGGGCCCTCTGCGACGGAATACACAGCGGGCTTATCTGCGGCGCTCTGACCGGCGCCGTCTGTATGCTCGCGCTCTTCGACGAGAAAAATATCGAGATGACGAAGGAAATGGCCGACTGGTTCACGAACGAGCTCTGCGCAAAGTACGGCTCGGCCGACTGCCGCGCGATAACGCACCTCGCCCCTTACGAAAAAGCGGTCAAATGCCCCGAGATATTGAAGGCGACATATCTGCGCGCGAAGGAGCTGCTTGAGGAATTCGGTTATATAGAGCCGGGCGGGTAACCATGGACGAGACTGTAAAAAATCAGATCAGAAACTGCTGCCTGGAAAAGGAGGCCGCTCCCTGCGTATCGGCCTGCCCCTTCCATTTCGACGTGCGCGGATTTATTCCAAAGGCCGGCCGCGGAGCGTTCAACTTAGCCTACAGGGCCTACGCGAACGCCGTAGCCTTTCCGCGAATAGTTTCCCAGATATGCGGCGAACCCTGCCGCGCCGGCTGCCCGCTTAAAGACAGGGGCGGCGCGGTAAACCTCAAGCTTATCGAGCAGGCCGTCGTAAAATCAGCGACGCGCACGGCGCCGAACAGCTACAATCTGCCCGCGAAGGGGAAAAGAATCGCGGTGATAGGCGGCGGCGCTGGCGGCCTGGCGTGCGCGCTGCACCTGTGCAACAAAAAGTATGACGTCACGGTTTACGAAAAGACGGAGAGGCTCGGCGGGCGGCTGTGGGAGACGCTCTCCCCCGACATCTTTTTAAAGGATATAGCGGAGCAGTTTTCCAAAGAAAAATACGAGCTCCTCCTCGGCCGCGAGATAGGGGAGATCGGCGAAATAAGAGAGAAGTTCGACGCTGTGTACGTCGCCACCGGCAGAGGCGGCGAAAGCTTCGGGCTCTTGAGGGCTTGCGAAATGCGCGAAGCCTCGGCCTCTTCTCTCGACGGGGTATTTCTCGGCGGCGCGCTGCTCGGCGCCTCCCCCGTCGAGGCGATAGCGCAGGGCGCGGCGGCGGCAGGGCTCATCGAAGGCTACCTTAAAACCGGAATTGCGAAAAGCGCTGAGCCGCACCCACCCACGAGGATAAAATTGAACCTCGACGGCGTTGAGACAAAGCCGGAGCTCCTCCCCGCCTCTTCCGACGGCTACAGCGGGGAGGAAGCCGCGGCGGAGGCGCTGCGCTGCATCAGATGCCGCTGCGATTCTTGCGTCCGCGCCTGCGACATGATGGCGTATTTCCAGAAATTCCCCAAGCTGATCGAGGAAGAGGTACACATCACGATATACCCCGGCACGCTCGACGGCAACGGCACGGTGGCGACGCGCCTCATCTCCACATGTAATCAGTGCGGGCTCTGCGGCAAAGTCTGCCCGGAAAAGATCGACGTGGGGCTTTTCATGAGGGAAAGCCATATAGCGATGCGCGAAAAGAAGGCCATGCCGTGGGCCTTCCATGAATTCTGGCTCAACGACATGGATTTCTCGCGCTCGGAGCGCGCGCAG
This sequence comes from Synergistes jonesii, assembly GCF_000712295.1. Lineage (NCBI taxonomy): Bacteria > Thermotogati > Synergistota > Synergistia > Synergistales > Synergistaceae > Synergistes > Synergistes jonesii. Next base: position 111,776 of record NZ_JMKI01000036.1, read on the forward strand.
TTCTTTTACACGCCCGCAGGCAAATGCGCCTATTTGTTCTTCCCCGGCTGCCAGATGGGCGCGTCGAACCCGGATTATGTCACTAAGACATACGCGCTTTTGCGGGAGCTCGCCGGCCCCTGCGCCGTTTACGTCACTTGCTGCGGCGCGCCGGCGCTGTGGGCAGGCGACAAAGGCGTTTATGAAGGCATCTGCGGCGAACTGAAGGATAAATGGCGCAGCTGTGGCGAGCCGGAGATCATCTTCGGCTGTCCTACGTGCAGGGAGATGATGAACCGCCACCTGCCGGAGATGAAGGGCAGGATGCTCTCCGACCTGCTCTGGGAGCTGGGGGCGAAGATCCCCGACGCGCACGGCGCGGAGGTGTCGCTTTTCGACCCCTGCTCGGCGCGCGACTTTCCCGAGACGCAGAGGAACGTGCGCGCTCTGCTCTCCTCCGCGGGATACGTCTTGAGCCCGCTGGAATATGAAAAAGAGCGCGCGAAATGCTGTTCGTGGGGCGGACAGATCTCGATAGCGAATCCCCCCTACGCGAGGTGGCTCGTGGAAAAACGGCTCTCGGAGGGAGAGGCGCCGTACGTCGTCTACTGCACGAACTGCCGCGACGTCTTTGCCGACGCGGGCAAGCCGGTGCGGCACATCCTCGACCTGCTCTTCGGGCTGGAGAGGGAGGGGCGCACGCCGACGTACAGCAAAAGGCGCGACAACCGAGAAGAGGTGAAGAGGCTTTTGACAAAGGAACTGCTCGGCATGGAACTGCCCGAAAAAGAGAAAATCCCGCTTTTTATTTCGCCGGAGCTCGAAGCTAAGATGAACAGGGACAGGATACTCGAAGAAGACGTCGCCGCCGTGATCGCTTTCTGCGAAAAGACGGGAAGAAAGCTGGTCGACGAGCGGGGGCATTTCATCGGATACAGCGAGATCGGACATATCACCTGCTGGGCCGAATATTCGCCGGAAAAAGACGGCTACAGGGTGCATAACGCGTATCCGCACCGTATGAAGATAGAGCTTGAAGAGGTGTGGCATGGAAGAAAAACCAAAGCTGACTTGTAGCAGATGCGGCGTCGAACTTGAGATGCACAAGGCGTTCTTCAGCTACCTGGAGCATTCCTTCAGCACAGAAGTGCTGCGCTGCCCCGTCTGCGGGCAGGTCTTCATCCCCGAAAGCCTCGCTAGGGGCAAGATGGCGCAGGTGGAGGTATCTATAGAGGATAAGTAAATGAGGCAAAATATGGAAAAGGTCATAAGAAAGACGCGCAGCATCTGCCCGCGCTGCGGGCGCGCGGTAGACGCCTCTGTCGTCGTGCGCAGCGGGGCGACTTATCTTGATAAAAGCTGCCCCGAGCACGGCCCCTTCTCCGCAACCATATGGAGGAATAAAAAAAGCATATTCGACTGGTACGGAGACGTCGAGCTACTCGACGCGGCCGCGGCGCCGAACTGTCCCTCCGAATGCAGGGAAAACGGGCTCTGCGCGGCCCACAAGAGCGCGACCTGCTGCATCGTGCTCGAAGTGACGGGGCGCTGCAATCTGCGCTGCCGCTACTGCTTCGCCGCCCCGGACGGCGCGCGCGACAGGCCGGCCGAAGAGATAGTAAAAGAAATAGCCGGCTTTGCAGTCCCAGGGAAGACGCTCGTCCAGCTGAGCGGCGGCGAGCCGACGCTGCGCGACGACCTGCCCGAAATCACGGCGGCCGCCAAAAAGCTCGGATGCAAATACGTTCAGCTCAACAGCAACGGAATACGCCTGGCCGAGGACGAGGCCTACGTCAAAGAGCTGGCCGACGCGGGGCTTTCCTTCGTCTTCATGCAGTTCGACGGGACGGACGACGAAATCTACGAAAAACTGCGCGGAGCACCGCTCTTCGCTGTAAAGGAGAAAGCCATAGATAATTGCGCCAAATACAACGTCGGCGTCACCCTCGTGCCGACGATAGTGCGCGGCGTGAACGACGGCGCTATCGGTGGCATACTGCGCTGGGCCGTCTCCAAGTCGCCGAAGGTGCGCGGCGTACACTTTCAGCCCGCGGCCTACCTGGGGCGCATCCCTAACATACCGGACGACGGCGCGCGCTTTACGCTCGACGAGCTCGTCTGCGCTATAGAAGAGCAGTCCAGCGGGCTGGTCGAAAGCGGCAGCCTACAGCCCTCGCGCTGCGACCATCCGCTCTGCGGCTTTCACGGCGACTTCGTCGTGCTGGAGGATGGGGGGCTCCACGCGCTGACGAAAAAGCGCGACGACGCGCCGTGCTGCTGCTGCGGCGTGGAAAACCCTGCCGATAAAAACCGCGAGTTCGTCGGCCGCAGATGGCAGAGGCCGAAAGAAGAGAACGCCTCCTGCTGCTCCTCCTCTAACGACATGGAAGATATGGATTACTTCCTTTCGCGCATCGCGACGCACGGCTTCACCGTCACCTCGATGGCCTTTCAGGACGCCGGGAACGTAGACCTCGAACGCCTGCGGATGTGCAGCCTTCACGCGGCCAAAAACGGAAGGCTCGTCCCCTTCTGCGTGAATTACATGACGCTCTGGGATCGCGTCTGATGAGCTGCCGCGACCTGCCGTCGCCCGGAGGAACGGCCCTTATCGAGCGCGCGCTGGCCATATGCTCCTTTCCTCCCGGCGCCGCGCTTGCGGACGTAGGCTGCGGCGGCGGAGAGTGCGTCCGCTACCTGAACGAGCGTACGGATTACATGGTATGCGGAATCGACAGCGACCCGGCCGCGATAGAAAAAGCCTCGGCCCCCGGCCTCGACCTTCGCTGCTGCGGCGCCGAAGAGCCGCCATTCGGCGAGGCGTCGCTCGACGGCATGATTTTCCAATGCAGCCTTTCGCTATTTGAAAGGCCGCGGGAGGCGCTCAAAAGCGCCGCGCGCGCGCTGAAAGAGGGGGGAAAGATAATCGTCGCCGACTTTTATTCGCGCGGGACGGAAGCAAAATTTTCCAGGACGCTCGGCCGCGTCGAAAGAAAAGAGAAAATAATCCTGCGGCTCGAGGAGGCCGGCTTTAAACTCCTCGCCTTCGAAGACTTCACGCGCGAAATGCGCGAGCTCTGGGGACAGCTGATACTTGACGGCGGCGCGCCCGAAGATCTATTCGGGGAAGGCGCCGCCGAAAAAATAAAAGCGGCGAAGTGCGGTTACGGGCTCTTCGTCGCGGAGAAAGGCGGGCGCGGGAAATGATTTCCGCTCTTGAGTCTGTAACTTCGGAGATAACGGGCTTTGAAACGCCGATCGGAGAGAAAGAAATGTCCGAGTGGCAGCTCTCTCAGATACGCGCCGCGATGGAGCGCGCAGCCTCGCACAGCGAAGCTTACGCGAGGCGCTTTGCCGGCATAGATATAGCGTCGATAGACTCGCCGGCGGCGCTTGAGCGGATTCCCTTCACATATCCGCAGGAGATAATCGACGGCGCCGACGCTCTTATATGCGTTCCGAGGCGCGACATTTCCCGCGTGACGTCGCTGCCGACCTCCGGCAGCACGGGCGCGCCGAAAAGAATATACTTCACCGAAAAAGACCTGGCCCGCACGGAGCGTCTCTTCGAGCTCGGCATGGCCCCGATCATAGGAAGGCGCGGCCGGCGCTGCGTCGTCATGATGTCGGACGCAGCTCCCGGCAGCATGGCGAGCCTTCTTAAAAGCGGCGTCGAAAAAAGCGGCGTGCCGGCAGCCATATACGGCGGGATCCGCGATTTCGACGACGCGGCGCGCTTCCTGCGCGACGGCGACGTTATAGTCGGCCTCCCGTCGCAGATGATACACCTCTGCCGCAAACATCCGACGCTGCGGCCGGAAAGCGTGCTGCTGAGCGCCGACTACGTTCCGGCGCCCGTCCCGGGAGCGCTGCGCAAAACGTGGAAATGCCGCGTCTACACGCATTACGGCATGACCGAGAGCTGCTTCGGCTGCGCCGTGCAGTGCTCGGAAGAGAGTGCGCAGCACATACGCCACGACTCCCTTCTGATCGAGATAATCGACCCCGAGACGGGACGGGCCCTTCCTCCCGGAAAGGAGGGGGAGATCGTAGTAACAACGTTCGCCAACGAGGCAATGCCGCTCTTCCGCTATCGCACAGGCGACGTCTCTTCCCTCGTGAGCGGGAAATGCGAATGCGGCAGCGCACTGCCGCGCCTCGGAGCGGTGCGCGGCAGGCTGAAAAATCTGATAAAGGCAGCCGGAGGCAGCTTTTCAATAGAGTCCATCGACGACGTTTTATACAGAAATAATGAGCTGTGGCGCTACGACGCTTCGCTAAGAGAAGACGCCCGCGGGAAAATACTGTCGATAACGGCATATGGAGGCAACCGGCTGAAAATCGACGATATTTATAACGCGCTGTCGACGATTCTGCCGCGCGAGATAGCCGCGGAGGTCGCGATAACGGACAAGCCATGCCGCGGCGGAGGAAAGCGTCGCATAATAGACCGCATCGAAGAGGCAGGATAAAAGGCCGTCGCTCGACGGCCGTAACGGCATGAGTCCCATGAGTCCTAAGATGGGATAAAAAGAGCCTTCCTTGTAATGCGGCCTATGTTCAGACGGCCGACTGGTTTTCGCATTACACGGAAGGCTCGGGGGAGAGACAGCTATTCCGTTCCTTATATCGCGGCCGTTATACGGCCGCAGTTAGAAGCCCTTTCCTAATACCAGCCGCGGCAGCCACAGCGACAGCGCCGGGATATAGGTAGTCAAAAGAAGCGTGGGTACCCAGGCGAAGGCGATAAACATCAATGTCGGCTTCATCATCTCCGCGACCGGTACTTTTGAAACGCGGGAGCCGAAGTAAAGCATCATAGCGCAGGGCGGGGTGATGAGCCCGAGCCCCAGGTTCATGCCCATGATCGCACCAAGCTGTATGGGATCTATACCAAAACTTCTTGCGATTGGCATTAAGATGGGGACAGCCAGAAGCATAGAACTCGTATCATCCATGATCATCCCCAATATTATCAGAACGATATTGATGAACATCAGAATGACATATTTGCTGTTGGATATCGAATGCAGAAAATCTGTGATGACGGAGGGAAGGTCCTGCATCACCATAATGCGGGAAAGGACCATGACGCAAAAGATCATCACCATGATGACGCCGGTCGTTGTCGCGGAGTCCGCCAACGTCTCATAAAGGGCTTTCCACGTCAGCTTTTTATAAATCAGCATGCCGACCGGCACTGCGTAGAATATTGCGATAGCTGCGGATTCCGTGGGCGTGAAGACTCCGGAATAGGTGCCCCCAAGGATTATGACGGGCATCAGAATTGCCGGAACGCTCCACTTGACCCTGCTGAATACCTCCCTCACTATCTCCGACGAGGGGATTTTTTCTTCGCTCTTCAGATTTTTGACGTTCCTGAGCATCACGACGTTCGTTGCGGAAAGCAGCGTGGCAAGGATGATGCCCGGTATGACCGTCGCCAGGAAACAGGCTAAGATAGACTGGCGGGCGGACCAGGCGAAGATGATCATTAGTGCGCTCGGCGGAATGAAATATCCCAGCGGGCAGGCGTTTGTTATCAATGCAGCGGCGTGCCCGCGGGGATAGCCGTCTTCGATCATCTTCGGGATGACGATCGGCCCTATGCAGGTCAGCGTAGCGGTAGTGCTGCCGGAAATAGCTCCGAATATAGCGGAGGCGAAAACGCCGGCGATCCCCAATCCCCCTCTGATGCGCCCCACAAACAAGTCGACAAAGTTGATCAGCGCGGAGCCTATATTGCTTTTTGCCATGATGGTGCCGACGCATACATACAGAGGGACGCACAAAAGCACGACCGCGTTCGTGCTGTCGTATCCATAGGATATTATAAAGCTTGGATCCAAGTCTAAAAGTACTACCAAACCAAGCGCAGCGGCCATGAAAGCGTACATGATGGGCACTCCGGCTATTATTAAAATGATTACCAGCAGCATCGCAATTCCGATCGATGTCATTGTTTTTCTCTCCAATCTCTAACAAGTCATGGACATACAGCGTACAAGCTAATCTTTGAAGTCTTTCACGCGATGATAATCTCTGAGCAGGTAAACGCAGTTATAAAATAGCATCAGAATGAATCCCACAAATATGCCCATGTGCGGAATGAGATATGGGATCCCCCAGTCTATGGTCCTCGGATCGATCAACACGTCCCAGCGCACAAGGTCGAATGACAGAACGACCATCGGTATCCCTACCGCCACCTGCACGGCTTTTGAGAATAAAGAGAGCTTCCGTCTGGCCCTTTCTGATACAAATATAGCAAGAACGTCCGCTGAAACGTGGGATTCTTCCCAAGTCGCGTAAGAACTGCCGATGAAATACATCCAATATGCGCCTATCAGTATGATTTCATCGTATCCCAAAACGTTTATTTCAAAAATGTAACGGCAGACGACTACGATGCCCAATTCAAAAACGACGATTATCGTCGATATGGCCGCCAGCAAACGCTGAAGCTTCAGCAGCGCGTCCCAGCCCCATGTCTTTTGTATTCTTTCTTCCAAATACATAGAATCACTCCTCTCTCCCTATTAACGGCGCATGGAGCTCTGCGGCGCAAAGTATAGCCCGTTTTTGACCGATTGCAGAGCTCCATGTTAAAAAATTTCGGCCTGCGGCTATTTATTGCCCAGGAAAGTGTTGATTTCTTCAAAAATGCCTTTGCCCACGATCTTTTCCGCTTCAGGCCAGCAATATTTGACGGCTACCTCATGGTTGCTCTTGACCTGCGCCGCTGTGGGCGTATAAACTTTCATGCCCAGTTTTGTTTTCATTGTTTCCAGGTCGCGATAGTATGCGCCTACGGCGTCTTTCCATTCCCTTTCACGCTCGGCTTCGAAGGCGTCGATAATGATCTGCTTCGTCTTGTCGTCGAATTTGTTCCAGGTTTTTTTGCTGATGCAGAAGTCGTTCACGACGACTACGGAGGCGCCCAGATACTGTACGTGCGCGCCTAAGACCTCGCCCAGCGACGCGACCGCCTGTTCCGTGTTCATGCCCGTGTCGGCGTCGATGATGCCCGTCTGGATAGATGAGAAGATTTCCGCCCAGGGAATCGTGGCGACGGAATACCCCATATTCGTATAAAAGGCTCTCCACGCGGCGACGGGGACGACGCGTACGGTCAGCCCTTTCTTGTCTCCGACCGCAAAGGGGTCTCTGATGTTTCTTCCCTTGCCGATGTTGCAGTACATGATGGCGTCGAGATATGAGCCGATATAAACGACGCCGTTCTCATCGTAGCATTTTTCAAGGAATTTGTGCATCGGCGAGTCCTTCGACAAGAGCTTCTTGGCCTGCTCGTCGCTGACGGTAAGCCCGGGGACGGAGACCAATTCAAACTTCTTATTGAATCTCGACGAAGGATAATTGCCTATCATATCGATGGTGCCGCGCATGACTTCCTGATAGCAGTTTTCATAATTGCCCAGCTGGTCTGACGGATAGATGACGATATCCACTTCGCCCTTCGTCTGCTCTCTGACTCTGTCCGCCACTCTCGTGAGGGCGCGGACTACGTAGTTGTCCGTCGCGTACATAGAAGCCAGACGATATTTTGCCGCCTCCGCAGTACTCCCGAACGCGACAGTGCTTGCAACGATCGTCAATGCGATGATCAATGTCGAATATTTTTTCATAGATATCACTCTGCCCTCCTAAATGATTCGTACTTTCTCCCATATGTAAAAGATCCAAGCCTCAATCAGGTAATTCTCTCTCTATGCTCACGCCGCCGTCTTCAGCTCTTTTGCAGAAAACCGCCACCTCCCAACTTATCCGGCTACTTATTGCAATAAAGGTCCACGAGCTCGTCTTCGCGTCCTACCTTCAGCACGTCGCGCAGGTACCTGATGCTGCGGATGCAGGCGTCCATCTGCTTCGCCTTCGCCTCTTCGAGCGTATCGTTTTCCATATCCCATTCGATCTCGAAGGTGATTTTATCTGTCGGCGATACCCTGCGTATGAGGTCAAGGACCTTCTGGACGTCGATGTCGCCGTCGCCGATCGCGACGCCGTGGAACCTTGCGCCGTACTGGTCTCTGGAAAGCTGGTGGTCGCAGAAGTGGTTGCAGATCGCGCGCGAAGCGAGTTTCTCAACGGCGGCCTGCGGCCCCTCGAGTACTCCAAATGAATTTACCGTATCGACGCAGACCTGCACGAGCGGGTGATTCACTTTATCGACGAGCCACAGTATCTCGTCCGCATATGTTTCCGTATGGTTTTCGAGGGCGACCGGGATGCCGAATTTTTCGATTGTGGGAATCGCCTTTTTGATCTGGTCGTAGATTCCGGCAAGCTGCCTCATGACCGTCGGCTGGAAGCAGCTTCCATAAAGCGGGCGCTCCCTGCGTATGTCGAGGCTGAACTTTACGAGCTCGGCGTTTAGTTTGGAGGCCACCGTCACCGCGCTTTCGAAGGTCTCGTTGAGGCGCGTGTCGAACTCTTCGTTCAGGGAACAGTTATACTCGAGGTAGAGGCCGCGCTCTTTCGCCGCTGCGGCTACCTCTGCAAGGCGCGCGTCGTCCTTAGTCTCCAAGTCCGTGCCCGTTATGTGAAGGCCGTCGAGCCCCCATTCGACCGCATAATCCATCAGCTTGAAAAGGTCGAAAGTTTTGGCGTACGGCTTGTCGTGAATGCCCCAGTTCTGCCCGAAGCCCCAAAGATGCAGAGTGTAGCTGTGCATCCCTAATCTCATTTTGCGCATAGTAATATCCTCCTGTTTACTTTTTATATTATTTTTGCTATTTATCTGATAAATCTTACAGTTATATTATGATGAAGTAAATTCTTTTTGTAAATTCAAAAAAGAATTATTTATCGTGGTATAATCTTTATTGTTAATTAACGGATTCCATTAAGCTACTGCTGCGCGAGGGCACGGCGGCCCTGCGGCGGTGTCTTTATCTGCCGCAGCGGCTAAGGATAAAAGTTTTTATTGGTGAGAGGGATTGCAAAAATGAAGAAGAAGATCGTTTTAGTTGACGATCATAAAATTTTTCTTGAAGGGATAAGCGGAATCCTTTCCGACAGCAAGACGGTGGAGGTCGCGGAAAGAGCCTACAGCGGCAGGGAGGCGCTTGAAGCGATAAGGGCCGTCAAGCCGGACCTGGTCATCCTCGACATAACGATGCCAGAGATAAACGGGATAGAGGTGACGCGTGCCGTAAAACATGAAATGCCGGCGGTAAAAATCCTCATCCTTTCGATGCACCTCGACAGAAGGATGATAATCGAAGTCCTTAAAGCGGGGGCGGACGGCTACGCGCTTAAGGAGTCGGAGCCGGCGGAGCTCGTCGCGGCCATAGACGTAGTGCTTTCGGGTCTGATGTACTTAAGCCCGGGCGTCGTCACCCTTCTGATACGCGACTATATACAGAAGCTAGCGCTGCCTGGCGCGCAGGAGAAATTGGAGGTGCTGTCGGCGCGCGAAAAAGAGATACTCTCCCTGATCTCCGACGGCAAAAGCGCCAAAGAAATAAGCGCGGAGCTGTGCATAAGCAGGAACACGGTGGACGTCCATCGGCGCAATCTGAAGCAGAAGCTCGGCTGCGAGAACCTGAACGAGCTGACGCGCTACGCTATGAGGGAGGGTTTGATGAACTTTGATAGGTAACGGCGAACGCCAGCTGATTCTCGACGCGATTTTCCAGAACATAGCGGACCCCATGGCCATCTGCCGCGTCACGGAGAGGGAGGACGGACAGAAAGACCTCGTATACGTGAGGGTCAACGACGCTTATGAAAAATTAAACAATACGAAGCGCGAAAGCCTCATAGGAAAGCTTTACAGCTCGGTCTGGAAGGAGGATACGACGGACTGGGGCGGGGTGATGATAAGGGTGGCGGAAACGGGGAACACCGGCTATGGAGAAGAGTTCGGCGACGACGCGAAATCAGGTTTTTTTGAAGCGGAAAGCAGCGTCGCGCCAGGCTATTACCAGCTCTTTATATTTTCCCCGATCCCCGACTGGGTCGTTATGATATTCCGAAACATGAATACGTGGCGCAAGGTCGCCGTGCAGCTGAAAAAAAAAGAAAAACTGCTGCGCAAGCTGACGGCGGGGCTCACTCTCGCGGAGGAAAAGACAAGAAGGACGATAGCCGCAAAGCTGCATGACAGCATAGGCTATTCGATGGTGGGCATGCTGCATTCGCTGCGCACTTTGTATGAGGAACAGCGCGATGCGGAACAGAAGATGAAAGTGGCGGCCGTCGTTGAGAAGATGGAGCGCCTGCTTCAGGAAACGCGCTCTTTTACGTTTGACATAAGCCCGCCTATCCTTTACGAAGTCGGGCTTTCCGCCGCCCTTGAGGCCAGGTGCGACAATTTGCAGATCACGCACGGCATCAAATGCGCGTTTAAATGCGAGGGGAAAGAAACGAACCTTGACGAAGATACGAAAATACTGCTTTACCAGATGACGCACGAGCTGCTCGTCAACGTCGTGAAGCACGCCGAGGCCACGGGCGTGCTTGTGATCATCCGCTGGGGGGCGAAAAACGTTCAGATAATCGTCGAAGATGACGGGAAGGGCTTCACGCCGTCAAAAAACAACAGAAAATCAAACAGCGGCATGGGGCTCTTCAGCATCAGGGAAAGGCTGCGCTCCGTAAACGGAGAGATGAAAATCGTTTCCACGCCGAAGAAGGGCACGACGGTCAGCCTCGTCGCACCGATACAGTCGCGCGAATGAAAACGTTTTGACAAAGCAGGAGGGCCTATCTCTAATTTCATCGATACGCCCGCGGCGAAAAGCGCCGCTTACGGGCACAAACTCTTCGCCAGGCTTGTCTTCGCTCGCGCTCGTGGTTATAAACCACAAAAACGCCAGTGCAAAATAATAGTTGATGAATAATTCCCCTCATGCTATGTTAACGCTCGGATCATGCGGACGCTTTTGAAGAAGCCTCCCTCGCGGACCCCGACGAGGTCAAACGCAAGACCGCCGAGGCGCGGGCGTAGATTCCAAATATGCTAGCATACCAAGGGTATAACCGAGCAGAGGAAATCCGACAACCAAATGCTCTGGGTGCAATCCATGAACTCTGTCCGCAGCCGAGCAGAGGAAATCATCAAAGCAGAATTGATTTACTGTTGATTTGTCAAGTCCTGACCAAACAATTCCTTATTGCAACCGAAGCGACAGGTATTTCCTTGTGAATTTCCTGCCGCTTTTTTCAAAAATCACAAAGATTGCCTTGCCTCAGACTGCGAGGGAATGAGAGCTTAATGAAAATTATACAATCCAATATTTCTGCATATATGTTGATTTTTTCACGTCTGAGTGACATAATAAACCTACGTCGAACACGAAAAGGATGGCGAATCATGGCAGTAAGCTATAAAAAGCTGTTTCATCTGATGATTGATAAAGGTATAACCAACGCCGAGCTGATGGAAAAAGGCGGCTTCAGCGCAAACATCATAACCAGATTAAAGCGTGACCGCTATGTGGCATTAGACAGCATCGAAAAAATTTGTTATGTCCTTGACTGTGGCGTGGATGATATTCTGGAGTTCATACCGGAGGAAAAGGGGCATTGAAACAATGGCTGATATGAGAAAAGATCAGGAACGGGAAGAGCTGTTCCGTCGTATTTATAAAATTGCAACCGACCTTGTTCATGCAGGTCATGTCGCGGAATGGGATTTCAAGTCCTATGTTCTCGGCACGATGTTCTACCGCTATATTTCGGAGAACTTTGCCGCCTATATCAACGCAGGCGAGCGGGCGGCCGGAAACAAGGATTTTGATTATGCAAGAATGTCTGACGCAGACGCAGAACCTGCCCGAGAGGGATTGATTCAGGAAAAGGGGTTCTTTATCCTGCCGTCTGAATTGTTCTGCAACGTTCTCGCCCGTGCGGACAAGGACGAAAACCTGAATGAAACGCTGGAGCGTGTATTCAAACATATTGAAAGCAGTGCAGCAAGCGGAGACGCTGAAAACGACTTTGCCGGTCTGTTTGATGACTTTGATGTCAATAGCAAAGCAATCGGTGAAACTGTTGCAAAGCGTAATAAAGTGCTTGTCGAGCTTTTGAACGGTGTTGCGACAATGCCGCTGTTCTCTGCAAACGGCACTAACGCTGACTTGTTTGGCGACGCTTATGAATATTTGATGGGTATGTATGCCGCCAATGCGGGCAAAAAAGGCGGTCAGTATTTTACACCTTCCGATGTTTCGGAGCTGCTTGCTCGTCTCGGTACAATTGGGAAAAGCCGTATTAACAAGGTCTATGATCCCGCCTGCGGTTCCGGTTCGCTGCTGCTCAAAGTGGAAAAGGTGCTTGGCAAGGACAATATCGAACGTGGCTTTTTCGGACAGGAAATCGACCTGACCACCTACAACCTTTGCCGCATCAATATGTTCCTGCACAATGTCGATTTTGACAAATTCAGCATTGTGCGTGAGGACACGCTGCTCAGTCCGCAGCACTGGGACGACCAGCCGTTTGAGCTGATCGTCTCGAATCCTCCATTTTCTGTCCCGTGGGAAGGCGACAAAAATCCGCTCTTGATCAACGACCCGCGCTTTTCGCCTGCCGGAGTGCTTGCCCCGGCTTCTAAAGGTGATATGGCGTTTATTATGCACAGCCTGTCGTGGCTGGCTTCCAACGGTGCGGCGGCTATCGTCTGCTTCCCCGGCATTATGTACCGCAGCGGGGCGGAGCAGAAAATTCGTAAATATCTGGTGGACAACAACTATGTGGACGCCATCATTCAGCTCCCGCCCAACCTGTTTCTCAATGTCACGATCTCTGTTGACATCATGCTTTTGAGGAAGAACAAGACGGATAACGCTGTGCTGTTTGTGGACGCTTCCGGCGAGTTTGTCAAGGTCACAAAGAACAACCGACTTTCCGAAGCGAACATTCAGCGCATCGTGTCCGCCGTTGCCGGGCGCAAGGACGAACAGTATTTCTCCCGTCTTGTACCGAACGAAGAAGTCGGCGGCAAGCAGAACAACTACAACCTTTCCGTTTCCACCTACGTTGAAGCCGAGGACACCAGAGAGAAAATCGACATTGCGAAGCTCAATGCCGAAATTGAGGAAATCGTTGCCCGTGAGCAGGTTCTCCGTGACGAAATTGCGAAGATTATTGCAGAAATTGAGGCGGAAAGATGAAAAAAGAGAAGCGTGAAATCAGCATCGTCCGTTCCTCCGCTGCGGAATATCTTACTTTTATTACTGCTACCGGAGAAAGTGATGTAAATGCGGTGTACTTTGATGAAAATGTGTGGTTGACGCAAAAGATGATGGGGCTTTTGTATAATGTGGAAACTCACACGATCAACTATCACTTGAAAAAGATTTTTGCTGACGGAGAAATCGACGAAAGCTCAGTTATTCGAAAATTTCGAATAACTGCTGCGGACGGCAAAAGCTACAACACCAATCATTATAATCTGAGCGCCATCATTGCCGTGGGCAACAAAGTGGATTCCCCTCGTGCGGTGCAGTTCAGAAAATGGGCTAACCATATCATCGAAGAGTTTACTGTGAAAGGCTTTGCGATGGATGATGAACGCCTGAAAAACGGCGGCACTGTTCTGACGAAAGACTATTTCAGGGAACAGTTGGAACGCATCCGTGAAATTCGCCTTTCGGAACGTCGGTTTTATCAAAAGATTACCGACATTTATGCCATCAGCATTGATTATGACGCCAAAGCGGAAACAACAAGGCTGTTTTTTGCGCGGGTGCAAAATCAACTCCATTGGGCAATCCACGGCGAAACGGCGGCGGAGACCATTTATCGCCGTGCCGACAGCAGCAAAGACCACATGGGGCTGACCGCTTGGAAGGATGCGCCCGACGGCAAAATCCAGAAATTCGACGTGGTGATCGCAAAGAATTATCTGACACAGGAAGAGCTTTCCGCAATGGCGAGAATCGTCAACGCCTATTTAGATTTGGCAGAACTGAGAGCCGAAGAAGAAGTGCCTATGACAATGGAAGATTGGGCAGAACAGTTTGAGGGGGTTCTTAGACTGAGCAAAAAGGAAATCCTGACCAATGCCGGGAGCATTTCTGCTAAAATCGCCGAACAGCACGCTCTGAGCGAGTTTGAAAAATACCGCGTCCGACAGGATCGGCTTTATCAAAGCGACTTTGATCGAATGCTTCTTGGGGAAACAACGCCAAGTTTGCCTGCAACGACCGAAGCGGAAACCGAGAAGGATGGTGAGAACAAGTGAGCAAACTGGATGAATTGATTCATGAGCTTTGCCCGAATGGGGTGGAATATAAAACGCTCGGGGAGATCGCGACAGACATTTTTCGTGGTTCCGGTATTACCAGAGACCAAGTGCGTGAAACAGGTACGCCCTGTGTCCGCTATGGAGAAATTTACACCACCTATGGAATTTGGTTTGAGAAGTGCATATCCAGTACAGATGAGGACTTGCTGACAAGCAAGAAATACTTTGGACATGGTGATATTCTCTTTGCAATCACTGGAGAAAGCGTTGAAGATATTGCAAAGTGTTGTGCTTATATCGGTCATGATAACTGCTTAGCTGGCGGTGACATTGTAGTGCTAAAGCATAATGAAGACCCGAAATATATGGCATATGCTCTTTCAACCGTAGACGCACAAAAACAAAAGAGCAAAGGAAAGGTCAAAAGCAAAGTTGTTCATTCGAGTGTGCCGGATATCAAGGCCATTAGTATCCCTGTTCCCCCTCTTCCTGTGCAACGTGAAATTGTCAAGATTCTTGACAATTTCACGGAACTTACAGTAGAGCTTACAGCGGAGCTTACAGCGAGAAGAAAGCAGTATGAATACTATCGTGATGAACTGTTAAAGTCGAAAGATAATATTCCTATGGTTGCATTGAAAGATGTTGCCACGAATATTTACAGAGGTTCGGGTATCAAACGCGATCAGGTTACAGTTGACGGTATTCCGTGCGTTCATTATGGAGAAATATATACTACCTACAATACTTGGTTTGACGAATGTATATCTCACACCAAGCTTGAATATGTTCCAAGCCCAAAATATTTTGAACACGGCGATATTCTGTTTGCAATTACAGGTGAAAACGTCGCGGATATTGCAAAATCGGTTGCCTATGTTGGTCATGAAAAGTGTCTTGCTGGTGGCGATATTGTGGTGTTAAAGCATAAACAGAATCCAAGATATCTGGCCCATGTTCTTGCAACAAAAGTAGCAAGAGAACAAAAAAGCAAGGGTAAGGTGAAAAGCAAGGTCGTTCATTCCAATGTCCCGTCCATTGAGCAGATAACTATTCCGCTGCCGCCGCTTGATGTTCAGGAGCGATATGCCAATGTTCTCGACAACTTCGACGCTATCTGCTCCGATCTGAAAATCGGCCTTCCTGCGGAGATTGAAGCCCGAAAAAAGCAATATGAATTCTATCGGGATCAGCTCTTGACATTCGCAGAGGGTGGCAGGACAGTCTTCACAGACAGACAGACAGACAGACAGACAGACAGACAGACAGACAGACAAGGATAGCGCGCTGATCCGGCTGTGTCAATATGTTTTTGGATATGTTTTGTTGCCGCTTGAAAAGATTTTTGATATTCGGAACGGTTACACACCATCAAAGGCTAATCCTGAATATTGGACAGATGGGACGGTGGATTGGTTCCGCATGGAGGATATTCGCATGAACGGTCACATCCTTTCAAGCGCATTACAAAAAGTCACCGAAGTTGCCATAAAGGGCGGAAAGAAGATTCCTGTAAATTCGATTGCACTTTCCACTTCCGCAACCATCGGCGAACATGCTTTGATTACAGTCGAGTGTCTTGGAAATCAAAGGTTTTCATTCTTTACGCCCAAAGCCGCTTTCGCTGATATGATCGATATGCGATTCATGAACTACTATTTTTACAAAGTGGATGAATGGTGTAAAGGACATCTATTCCAAGGTAATTTTAACAGTGTGGATATGGGTGCACTGAAACAATTGTGCGTGCCGATTCCCGCTATAAGTGAACAAGAACGTATTGTTTCCATCCTTGACCGCTTCGATGCTCTATGTACAGACCTATCCTCCGGTCTTCCCGCAGAGATCGAAGCAAGACAGAAACAATACGAGTATTACAGGGACAAGCTACTGGCATTTGAACCGGCAGAATAACCTGAATGAGTAACACGAGAGGAGGCAGCCCGTGAGCTATTTTAACATCGTTGCTCAAAGCAGCGAAAGCACAGTCGTAACGGAATATAAGCCGCAGGCGAAGCGTTCGGAGGCTTACCAGAGCGAGGCGGATTTGGAGAATGAGTTCATACGCCTGCTTTGTGAGCTTGGCTACGAATACCTGACAATCCACAAGGAAGCCGACCTTATCGGCAATCTGCGCAAGCAGCTCGAAAAGCTGAACGATTATCGCTTCTCCGATGAGGAATGGAAGCGGTTTTGGAACGAGGTGCTTGCAAACGCCAACGCTGACATTGTCGAAAAGACCCGCCTGATACAGGAAGACTATGTTCAGGTGTTGCGGCAGGACAACGGCGAGAGCAAGAATATCCTGCTGATTGATAAAAAGTGCATCCACAACAACGTTCTTCAAGTCATCAATCAATACGCTGTCTCTGCTGATGAGGGCGCTGCCCACGATAACCGCTATGATGTGACTGTGCTTGTTAATGGGCTGCCGCTGATTCATATTGAACTGAAACGTCGTGGCGTGCCAATTCGTGAAGCATTCAATCAGATTGACCGCTATCAGCGTGACAGTTTTTGGGCATCCAGCGGGCTATATGAGTTTGTGCAGATATTCGTGATTTCCAACGGTACGAACACCAAGTACTATTCCAACGCGACCCGCTTCAACCACATCAGGGACGCAGGAGCGCAGAAGATCAAAAAGGCGAAAACCAGCAACAGCTTCGAGTTTACCTCTTTCTGGGCAGATGCGAATAACCGCATCGTTCCCGATCTCATAGACTTTACAAAGACGTTCTTCTGTAAGCACACTATCTTGAACATTCTGACCCGCTACTGTGTGTTCACGGCCGAAAACATGCTGATGGTCATGCGTCCCTATCAGATTGTCGCTACCGAGCGCATTCTCAACCGCATCGAGATTGCCAACAATTATAAAAGATACGGCTCCGTTGCGGGCGGCGGCTATGTTTGGCATACAACAGGAAGCGGTAAGACGTTGACTTCGTTCAAAACGGCGCGGCTTGCCTCCCGACTGGACTATATCGATAAGGTTCTATTCGTTGTAGACCGCAAAGACCTCGACTATCAGACGATAAAGGAATACGACCGCTTTGAAAAGGGCGCCGCCAACAGCAACACGTCTACCGCTATTTTGAAGCGGCAGCTCGAAGATGACAACGCAAAGATCATCATCACGACCATCCAGAAGCTTGCTACCTTCATCAAGAAGAATGCCGGGCATACTGTCTTTGATAAGCGGGTAGTCATTATCTTTGACGAGTGCCACCGTAGCCAGTTCGGGGATATGCATCAGGCAATCGCCAAGTATTTCAAAAAGTACCACCTGTTCGGCTTTACCGGAACGCCGATCTTTGCGGTCAATGCGGGAGTTGGTAAGAATCCGACGCTCCGTACCACAGAGCAGGCGTTCGGCGATCAGCTCCACACCTATACCATCGTGGACGCTATCAATGATAAGAACGTGCTGCCGTTCCGTGTGGACTACATCAAGACGATGGACGCGGAGCCGGACATTGATGACAAGGAAGTGTGGGACATCAACCGGGAAAAGGCGTTTCTCGCTCCTGAGCGTATCCGCCTGGTCACGGACTATATCCTGACGCACTTTGACCAAAAGACCTATCGTGGGGATAAGACCTATACCTTCAATGTTTTGCAGAATATTGCCGAGGTTGTATCTGTCAGAGGCAGAGCACAGATTGAGGAGATCAAGAAGAAGCAGCGAGTCAGAGGCTTCAACTCGATCTTTGCCGTGTCCTCCGTAGACGCAGCCAAGCTGTACTATTCGGAGTTCAAGCGCCAGATGGAGGAAAATCCGCAGCGCAAGCTCAAGGTGGCAGTCATTTACAGCTACGGCGCAAACGAGGAAGAAACGGACGGTATCCTTGACGAGGAAAACCCGGCGGACACCTCTGCACTCGACCAAAGCTCCCGTGACTTTCTGGAAACCGCTATTGCGGACTACAATGCGCTGTTCCGCACCAACTACTCAACGGACGGCGATAAGTTCCAGAATTATTATAAAGACGTTTCCCTACGGATGAAGAACAAGGAGCTTGACCTGCTGATCGTGGTCAATATGTTCCTGACGGGATTTGACGCAACCACGCTCAACACATTGTGGGTGGACAAAAACTTAAAAATGCACGGGCTGATTCAAGCCTATTCCCGCACGAACCGCATTCTTAATTCCATCAAGGTGTTTGGAAACATCGTTTGCTTCCGTAACCTTCAAAAGCGGACCGATGACGCCATCTCGCTTTTCGGAGATAAGGAAGCGGACGGCATAGTGCTGATGCGTGGTTATAAGGATTATTACTTTGGCTACGAGGACAAGGATGGAAGGACTCACCCCGGCTATGCCGATATGATCAAAGACCTGACGACAGAGTTTCCGCTTTCCGAGGAGCGCATAACGGGAGAACAGCGGCAGAGAGAGTTTATCGTACTGTTCGGCGCAATCCTGCGTATGCGAAATCTGCTGATATCCTTTGACGATTTCGCTGGGAATGAAATTCTGACCGAAAGAGACCTTCAAGATTATCTCGGCAGATATCAAGACCTTCGTGACGAATGGAAAAACCGTAAGCCGGGCGGAGAAAAAGAGGACATTACCGACGACATCGTTTTCGAGATTGAACTCATCAAGCAGATTGAGATCAACATCGACTATATCCTGATGCTCGTCAAAAAGTACCATGACTCACACTGTGATGATAAGGAAGTCCTTATCACCATTCAGAAAGCTGTGGACGCCAGCCCAGAGCTACGCAGCAAGAAGGAACTGATAGAGACCTTTATCGCCGGTATAAACGATGTGTCGGATGTTATGCTGGACTGGCGCATCTTCGTCGCTGAAGAAAGGGAACGGCAGCTTGCCGCCATAATCAAAGAAGAACGCCTGAAAGACTACGAAACACGCCGCTTCATGGAAAGAGCTTTCCGCGACGGTTCGGTCAAGACGACAGGAACGGATATAGACAAACTGATGCCGCCGATTTCCCGCTTTGGAGGAGACAGAGCCCAGAAGAAGCAGACGATTATCGAAAAGCTGAAAATGTTCTTTGAGAAATTCTTCGGACTTGGAACTGTGGAGTTCAGAGAAATTGAGGAAGTGGAGCCGAACGGGGAAAAGGAAGATTAAATAGTGCAGCACACGGGCAGGCAACGGCTTGCTATCAGCAAATTTGAACAATAATCGGAGGGGAAAAGAACAATGCGGATAAAATCTTTAACAATTAAAAATTTTCGTCGATACTCAAGTGCGGTGACCATAGAGTTTGAGAATCTCACTGCTTTTGTTGGGAAAAATGATGTCGGAAAATCAAGCGTGTTAGAAGCTCTTGACATTTTCTTCAATGACGGAAAAGGCTGTATTAAGCTCGACAAAGACGATACCAACAAAACTGAAAGTGAGAACGGAAACAATGAGATTTCTATTGCTGTATGCTTTGAAGAATTGCCGGACAATGTAGTTATTGATGCGACAAATGAAACGACTCTTGAGAGCGAATACTTGCTCAATGAAAATCACCAGCTTGAGATTGTGAAGAAATATCCCAATGCAGGAAGCGCAAAAGTCTTTATTCACGCATATCATCCCACGAGCCCGAATTGTTCTGATTTGCTCTTGAAAAAAAATAGCGAACTCCAGAAACTTATTAGTTCTCAGTCGATCGAGTGTGCAGACCAAACGCGAAATGCAGTAATGCGTAAGGCTATTTGGGAACATTTTTCAGACGACTTACAGTTAGCAACGACGGATATTGATGTTACTAAAAATGATGCAAAGACTATATGGGACAAGCTACAAAAATATTTGCCCCTATACACTTTGTTTCAAGCAGATCGAAAAAATACCGATGGAGATAGCGAAGTGCAAGACCCGTTGAAAGAGGCGGTAAAAGAAATTCTTGCTGATGAATCTTTGACAGCGACCTTACATTCAGTTGCAGAAGAAGTAGAACGAAAACTCAGGGAGGTTTCGTCTCGAACGCTTGAAAAATTGCGGGAAATGAGTCCGGAAGTTGCAAGTAGCCTTAACCCCGTCATACCGCCGTCTACAAGTCTAAAGTGGACAGATGTGTTCAAAGGTGTGTCTATTACTGGCGACAATGATATTCCTATAAACAAACGCGGCAGTGGCGTTAAAAGGTTGGTACTGTTGAACTTCTTCCGAGCAGAAGCGGAGCGACGCCTACAGGAACGCAATGCTCCAAGCATTATATATGCGATTGAAGAACCGGAAACCTCCCAGCATACTGAAAATCAGAAAAAGCTGATTCGATCTTTTTTGACGCTTTCAGAAGCAGAGAATACGCAAATCATCATTACTACACATAGTGCAAGTATTGTAAAGGAACTTGGCTTTGATAATTTGAGGTTGATTTCTTACGAGAACGGAACCGAAAATGTTCAGCGCATCTGTCGCGGACAGTTGCCGTATCCGTCTCTTAATGAAGTTAATTATCTTGCCTTTTCCGAGGTGACGGAAGAATATCACAATGAATTGTATGGATTCATTGAAGAGCAAGAGTGGTTGTCTGAATATAAAGAGGGCAAGTCAACGTTTCCGTATATTAAACTTCGCAACGGACAAGAAATCCAGGAACAGAGAATTCTAAGCGAATATGTACGGCACCAAATACATCATCCAGAAAACAAAAGAAACCGACACTATACAGAAGAAGAACTGCATGAGTCTGTTTGCCTGATGTGTGACTTTATCGCCAGTCGCATGACATAAAATCATAAACTGAAAACCAGACCGTTGACTGCGTCCAGTGCGCACAAGTCAGCGGTCTTTTCTTTTCCCCCAAACCAAGAAAGGAATCACCTCATGCCAAACGAAAAACTGGAAAAACTAAAGCAGGAACAGTATGTTGCGGAGAAAAAACTGACCGCAGCTAAAAGATACCGTATAATTTTATGCGCACATTTGTGTAAGGGATATTTTCCGCGGACGTGCAAGCAGCATGAAAAAGAGCCTGAATATGAAGCGGGCTGGGCAAACGGTTAAATAACGCCGTTATGCAACAACGTCGGAAGTTGCAAACAGTTCTCCGAGCTGATATGTTTTGTCTGCGACAACAAAAAACAGGACAGCAAGAGGAGGGCTGCGATATGAAAGATAACACAACAGCCGGCAAAAATCCATCCGCAGGCGGAAAGATCATCACCATCAACGAGGGCAAGGTAAAAGGATATCTGAACACGGTGGTGAAAGATGTTGTCGAGGAAACCTTGAATGGGATGCTTGACGCCAAAGCGGATGAACTCTGCAAGGCTTCGAAGTACGAAAGATATCCGAAACGTCTGAGCGCCAGGGCAGGGCATTACACGAAGACGCCGCACGTTGTGGCCGGAGATCTGAAACTGAAAATACCGCGTCTGCGCAGCATCCCGTTCGAGACTGCAATAATAGAGCGCTACAGGCGCAGCGAAGAGTATCTGTTGAGGAATCACTTATAGAAAATGTACATAGCTAAGCGTATCGGTAAGGCGTGTTGAGGATATAACGCAAGCACTTTGGGGGACTAGGGTGAGCCCGCAGTCTGTCAGCAACCTCAACAAGAAGATATACTCGCGCATAGATGAGTGGCGAACAAGAAAATTCACGTGCGGCAATTGGCCCGTACGTCTATCTTGACGGGATCTGGCTCAAACACAGTTAGGACGGCGACGTGAAGAACGTGTCGGTATTGGTTGCGCTTGGAGTCAATGAATACGGCTACAGGGAAGTCATAGGGATAGCTGAAGGCGCCAAAGAAGATAAGGACAGCTGGTCATGTTTCCTGCGCAGTCTGAAAGAGCGCGAGCTGACAGGAATGAAGCTCTTCATCTCAGACAATGGCCTCGGGCTTGTGGAAATCATACCGGACTTCTGCCCCGAAGCGGAATGGCAGCGTTGCACGGTGCATTTTTACAGAAGACATAATGAAGACCGTACCGCGGCATAAAATATCTGAAACTATGTGCCTGGCCAAGACACTCCATACGCAGGAGAGCATGGAAAGCGCGAAAGATAAAGCGTCCATGGTAGTAAAGAAGCTGCGTGAAATGAAACTACCGCAGGCGGCAAAGATCGTTGAAAGCGAAAGCTGAGGAAACATTCAGCTACTATAAATTTCCGCCGGAGCACTGGCAACACATACGCACCAACAACCTTCTTGAGCGTCTCAACAAAGAAATCCGCAGGCGCACGAGAGTTGTGCACAGTTTCCCGGATACGGGATCTGCAATTATACTGATAGCGGCCCGCCTGTGCCACACGATGGCCGGCAAATGGGGCGCCGCCAGATACATGGAGGAACTTCTGAAAGGAGGCGAAGGCGAAGTGGCTTAACGGTTCAAACTGACACCAGCATATCAGCACAGGCAATTTAGGCTCTGAAAAAAATGTGCGCAGAATTCTTGACACAACCGTTGCGATATTGCCCTCTCGTGATGTACGGTATATACCCATCATCAACATAAACGTTTGCATAAAAGTTCGATATTTTACAAAAATATATTTATAAATTCTTTTTAATTTTATCTGAAGAAGCACCGTTCCTTTGTAACGGCGCCTGTGAGGTGGAAAATAGTGAAGAGAAGGTGGAAAAATTAAAATAAATATAAAATATTCAAATAAAAGATAAATTCTATAACGATTCCGCCTCTGTAAAACGAACGTGCTTACGAAAATCACCCGGTGATATACCGTTCGCCTTTTTAAATACACGGCAAAAATTCTGCGCTGTATTAAAACCTGTCTTCCAAGCTATATCCGCGACTTTTTCCGGACTTTGCGACAGGAGGACTTTTGCTCTTTCGAGACGGTACTCGGTAAGATACCGCTGCGGCGAATTATGTATGCTTTTGTAAAAGCAGCGCAACGCTTCGCTCTTACTGATATTTGCCGCTCTTGCAATGTCTGAAAGTCCGATTGGTTTCGAATATTCGCGGTATATATACTGAAGCATTTTCTGCATACGGTCATGCATAAGCCTGTTCGGCTTTACTTTGCTGACATCTGCAGTGAGTTTGTCATATACCGCACTGAAAAACTGACTCCATAAGTTTAATGCTGAGCTGTAAATGTACTGTTCACGCATAAAACTTTTGTCCTGTTCACGACGGAAAAGCCCTGCGAGGGAACCGCAAATACGTCGCGAGCCATAGTCACTTGCTTTGAAGATGAAATATTTTATATCTGACGAAGAAACCGGCTCAACATATTTTTGACAGATGGCAGAATCTGCAGGAGCAATGAATTCCTCCGGAAACATAACGCTTTTCAAAACGCCGCTCTTCACAATATATCTGTGGATGGTATTCGCATTTATGAATAAAACATCTCCGGAATCGAGCAAAATATGTTCGTCATCAATGTTGTAGTCCGTGTTGCCGGAAACTGCCATAGAGAACTGGAATTCCCTGTGCCAGTGCCAGGTAATAATTTTACCCCGGCTGTCACTTGTATCGTCAAAAAAACTCGCGAAACGAAACGTGGGTGTTCCATAACATTGTGTTGACTGAAGAGATTGATCAACCGTCATTTCTTCTATCTGTATCATTTTTAAGCCCTTATGCAATCGGCTGGAATAATTTCGGGCCGTACCGAACCATTTCGATTCAGCATTCTAATGTGGAATATTGCTTCGAGCACACCTCCGGCTACGGCGAGTGCCTTGTCTGAAATCTTGCGGCAATATTCCACTTTACCGCGCGGATCTACGTCTCCGGATTTCATACCGATCCTGACCGGCGTTCCGTCAGCTATAAGACCGCGTAATACACCGCTTATAGTGCAGCACATCGGATGGCATTCAACATAACCAACAATGTCGCCTGCTTTCACATAATCTCCTATTTCCGCAGTTGCATGGAAAATCCCATCATAAGGAGCGCGCAGTACACGCTCGCCCGCAAACCCGCCAATCAAGCCAGGTATATTTGTATTAGGAGTAGCACAGCCTTTATATATGGCGCGCCCCATCGCGTGTCCGCGCATAGTCTCAACGACGGCACCACAGTCCAGACCAGCCGCAAAGCCGGGCCCCACACCGATGACAATGGGCGCGTCGGTTATTTTAGTTCCTGTGTTGCGTTTTGCCATGATAGCGTCGACCAGTACCTCCGGGCACAGCTCGTCAAGACATCCACATTCTGAATCGGCAAGAACCGCTATGTATCCGCGTTTCAATTCTGCCATTGCCTCGCGGACACTACCTGCAAAACGCGCTGTTATGCCTTCTACAACTGTTTCCCCATGAACAATCGCCTCGGAAAATGAAACTGCCCTTCGAATAGACGTTGGGTTTGACAGGTCGGTCATAATAACACCGAATCCGCAGTTTTTCAGTCGGGCGGCGATTCCGCTCGCAAGGTCTCCTGCGCCTCGGATAAGTACTGTCATAGCTGTTTCAGATCTCCTAGCCCGCAGCAGAATCTTTCTCGCAAAGCGACTTTACAGCATTCATAACGCTCTTGAATCCTGTGCAGCGGCAGTAGTTGTTTTCGAGAGCTTCTATGATTTCATCGTCAGTAGGAGAAGGGTTTTCATCGAGAAGCGCTTTTGCAGTGAGTATCATTCCAGGAGTGCAAAAGCCGCACTGAACAGCCGCTTTGTCAAGAAACGCCTGCTGGACAGGGTCTAATTTGTCGCCTTGTGCAAGCCCTTCAACCGTGGTGATTTTGGAACCATCAGCTTCAACAGCCAGGACCATGCATGACGGTACAGCCTTTTTATCCATTATTACAGTGCAGCAGCCGCATTCGCCGTTATCACAGCCGCGTTTTACGCTTGTGTAGCCGCCCTTGTCTCTTAACGTATCGACAAGCAGCTCATCGGGCGCTACGACAAAAGCCTGCTTCAGCCCATTGACCACCAGCGTTATCTGAAGGTTGTTATTAACATTATTCATGATTTAGCCCCCTCAAGAGTCCGATTCCATGCAAGTGCAACTGCCTTGCGGAACAGATCACGTGCTTTTGCCACCTTGAACAGTACGTCATCGTTCGTGATATTCACGTCTTTGAACAACATCTTGGACGCAGCTTCTATACGTTCGGGCGACATCACACCGCCTTCCAGAAATCTTACAGATTCCTCTGCCATATAAGGCGTCTGCGCAACACCGCCAAGACATATCTGAGCTTTCGCGCAGGCACGGCCGTCCTCAGCCGGGACAACATCCGCGGATGCGCTGACTAATGCGAAAACGCCGGGGCCGGGTTTATATGTTTTATAAGCGCTGAAGTGCCTGCGGCCCGGAATCTTTATTTCGGTCAGGACCATATCTGATTTTATCTGCGGTTCCGCATCAACCCTGTAAAAGTCCTTTACCATAATTTCTATGGAGCCGGCCGGTGACTGCAGAACCACGGAAGCTCCCAGAGCGCAGAGAGCCATTGCCATATCGGACGGCAAAGGAGCTTTGCAGTAGCTTTTGCCAGTTATCGTATGCAACAGATCATCTCCGTAACGAACAGCGTGACACACTTTACCGCCGCGTTTAAAACAGGGTTCAAGAGACTGTCTCATGAACAGGTTGATGTGAGACTGATTGAAGTACGGGCACTTGACTTTCTGACAGAGGTTGCCGCCGATCGTCGCCCTATTCCGCAGTTTCTGGCTTGCTACATTCCTCGCTGCTTCAGAGAGTGTCGTGAAATTGTCCTTGATAATCTTTGTATCTTCTACTGCCCGAAGCGTAGTCATTGAGCCTATCCTTGCCCCGTCTTCAGACACTCTGATAAAATCGAGTCCTTCGACTTTTGCGAGGCTGACGAGGCAATCAGGTTCAATTGTATGAGCCCGGAGCTGCAGCAGGACATCCGACCCGCCCGCGTAGAGCTTAGCGCCCTTGTTCTGTTTTAATGCCTCAAAAACTTCTTCAAGCGAAGAAGGTGCCAGATATTTAAAGCTCATTTACAACGCCTCCTTTTCGGCATTTTTGTCGGCCTGTTGTCTTACAATCGCACCAAGTACTCTTGACGGCGTGATAGGAAGGTCTTTAATCCTGACTCCGACAGCGTTCTCTATTGCATTTGCAATAGCACCCGGCATACATACAACAGCAGGCTCCCCGAGTCCCTTTGCGCCGAAAGGTCCGTTAGGCTCTATCTGTTCCACAAACCTGACGGTAACACCCGGCACTTTGTCCATTGACATAACATGATAATTTGTGAAGTTAGGATTGATGCACCTGCCGTCTTTTCTTATAAGGGATTCGGAAGTTGCCAGGCTGAGTCCCATCACAAGCGCTCCCTGCACCTGGCCCACTGCCTGGCTCGGGTTTATTATCCGTCCGGAGTCATGACATGAAACAACCCTCACTACACGGACTTCACCCGTTTCCTTATCGACTTCTACCTCAACTGCCTGCGCCAGGAACGGATACGCCTCTGCGATGGAGCCCTTTCCTTCTTTGTCAGGGACTATCGAGCCCGGGTCGTACTGGCCTTTGAATGTCAGAAGCACTGCGTCGCGCGTGGCATAGCCTCTGAATGCTGCGTCAGCAAGCTTCATGGTCTTTTCCGGATCTGTCTTTG
This sequence comes from Synergistes jonesii, assembly GCF_000712295.1. Taxonomy (NCBI): domain Bacteria; kingdom Thermotogati; phylum Synergistota; class Synergistia; order Synergistales; family Synergistaceae; genus Synergistes; species Synergistes jonesii. The sequence continues at coordinate 138,474 of NZ_JMKI01000036.1, forward strand.
AGAATACATTTCCTTTGCGGAAACAGAGATTTTCCGGCTTTTCGCCCAGCACTTCAGATGCGATGCCTGCCAGCGCGGCTCTTGCTTTGTACGCTGCGTCCATAACGGCCCTGCCGGCAACGAATGTCGTGCGGCTTGAATATGTTCCGAAACCGAAAATGCCGCTGTCCGTGTCCGCCCCTATGACCTTGATGTCGCTGACCTGTATGCCCAGTATCTCGGCTGCAATCATGGCCATTACTGTGTAAGTTCCCTGCCCAAGGTCAGGGTCCGAAACGTGCAGCACGACAGAGCCTTCTTCATTTACTATCAGCAGGCACGAAGAACGGTCATTGTCAATTGCTGCTTCATCCCAGAATCCCTTGCGCCACTGCGGCTTCCCGTCAACCAATGTGATGTACGGCGAATCCGGTTTGTCAGCGTAAAGAGCTTCCGGCGAGCCGTAGCCTGTACGCCATATGAAACTGTTAAAACCTACGCGCCAGCCTGTCCAATGGACGCCGCAGGCCAGGCCGATGCTCTTTACAATGTTTGGATCATCGCTCGGCTCAAAGTCCTTGTGTATGAGCTCGTTCGCCTTTTCTATGCATTCCTTCAGGCCGCAGCCCTGAATCTGCCAGCCGATAGGAGTCTTGTAGTTTGCTTCAACGGCGTTCTTGAGCCTGAGTTCCACAGGATCCATGTGGATCATTTTAGCCAGCTGGTCCATAGAGGACTCGATGGCAAAATTTATCTCTTCATTGCCGAAGCTGCGCATTGGCGTGCTCCAGTTGTTATTGGTGAAGACGGGACGGAAAGCGTACTTTATATTAGGGCATTTGTAGAGTGAAGAGAACAGGTGTCCCTGTGCCTGCCCCAGCGCATAGGCCCAGCCTATATAACCGCCGGAGTCGCAGTATGTGTAGCAGTCCATTGCCGTCAGCGTCCCGTCCTTTTTTATTCCGAACCGGACATTGAACTTATAGCTGTCGCGAATTGCGGTTGCGGCAAACTGCTCTTCCCTGTTGCGAACCATTTTAACTGGGCGGCGGACTTTCCAGGCGCAGGCCGCGCCGATGTAAACGAGGCGGTAAACGTTTCTCCCGCCGGCGGGAGATCCGTTGCAGGGCACGATGATCCGCACTTTGCTCTGAGGTATATGGAAAATGCGGGCCATCATCATTCTGTCCCAGTACGGAACCTGTGTATTCGTATATACAGTGAACGTGGAACCGTCAAATGATGCAACAACGCTGTCGGTATCGGAGGGGCAGTGCTCGATAGTAGGCGTGGTATAGGTGTCTTCAAGCACATAGTCAGCTTCTTTTAAGCCTTTTTCCACATCTCCCGTTACAACATAGAGGTCGTCCAGTTGCGGGTGAATCGGGACTTCCGGATTAAGTCCGCTTTCGATTGTGCTGTAAACCGGCAGCTGTTCATATTCGACTTTGATTTTCGCAACGCCTTCTTCTGCCGTTTTTTCGTCAACGGCAATAACGGCTGCTATTTCGTCGCCTATGTACCTTACTCTATCTGTTGTGAGGACAGCCATATCGCCGCCGCTTCCTATGGCACGCTCGTTGCCCGGAATATCCTTGCCTGTGATAACGTCTATGACGCCGGGAACTTTCATTGCTTCTGACGTGTCTATACTGATGATTCTTGCGTGAGCATAGGGGCTTAACAGAGTTCTTGCATAGAGCATATGCGGCAGCACTATATCACGCACAAAGACTGCCGATCCAGTGACTTTGTCCTTACCCGTAATAAGCTGCGTGGGTTTTCCTATTACGTCAAACATTTTGTCCTCCTCCTTAAAAAAGGCAACAGGCCATTAAAAACAGCGCTTACGCGCGTGCTTCTAAACCGCAAAGCGTCATTTAAAAATTCTTACGTGTTTATTATCTCAGCTATAACTACATAAATCTTGCAAAAAATTTCAATGAACATGTAAAATTTTTCCAAATCATAAACTATGTATTGCAACCATATTATGTTATTTGCAAAAAGTCTGATTTTTTGATATACTAATTCAAATCCCTGCGAATATAAACAATGAATGTTTCAGCTGTTCAACAATACTGCTTATGGTACGGCTATATGGATGACTGTCAAGCGGCCAAAATAAGGTGTTTTAGAAGAGGCGGTATCGAGGAGGGGTGAGCGCTTATGAAAATAATGGAACTGCCTACGGACGAGTCGTTGCGTTCCCAACTTCCGTATGGCGGACAATTTTTCCATTTTGCGTATTTTGTCGACGATTTAACGGAGTACAAAGACAAAAGCATTAATTGGCATTGGCATGACGAGTTTGAATTTTCTCTTGTGGAGTCGGGTACGGTTATCTGCAGGATAGGCAGTGAAAAAATTGAGTTACAATCAGGAGATGCATTGTTCATAAACAGCGGCGTCATCCACAGTTTCACAGCGCTGGACAGCGGCGTGTGCAGACAGATAATATTTTCGCCAGAGTTTCTTGCGACGCGGGATTCGGCTATATTTACAAAATATGTTCAACCTGTTATTGAAACTGCCAGGGAGTACATTGTCATAAACGGCGGCAACGAGGAGCAGGCCGGCCTGCGTGGGCTTATTGCTGCAGTCTGCCTCAACGCGGAGTCTGAAACAGACACGGAAAGAGAGCTGAACATTAACATTTCCGTGATGGTAATGTGGGAGACTTTCATTAAATTCGCGAAGGGTATGCTTGCTGACAATACAAAAACTCCGTCTCCGTCAGCAACCAAGATAGAAAGGGCCCGACTGCATATCATGCTGGAGTACATCAGAGAGAATTATCACGATTGCGAAATAGAACTTAAAGACATAGCCGCGGCAGCAGGTGTCAGTGCCTCAAGCGCCACGCGGTATTTCAAAGCAGGCTTACACACAACTCCTGTCCGGTATCTGAATGGTCTAAGACTGTGCAGAGCGAGAGAACTCCTTGTGTCCACTAACGATACTATAACTGCTGTAGCACAGGTTACCGGTTTCGACAACAACGGTTATTTCTGCAAGAGTTTCAAGAAGAAGTACGGCATTTCGCCAACCGATTTTCGTCATAAACAGCAAACAACTCCAGGACCGCTGTAAAAATCATCAATCCCCGCTCAACACATGAGCAGGGATTTTTGCACACAGGAGCTGTGTCATTGCAGTTTAAGTTCCATGAATATTTTTTGCAAATCTTTGGGAAGATTTTGCAAGCACTGCGTACAGTTTTCTGCAACAATAAGAATAACGGCACAAGAAGCAAGATTCACATAACCAACGCGTGCAAAACCAGGTACGGCTGCCCGGTTTTCACGTCTGCATTTAAATTTAAGAAGGGAGAACTTTGCAATGAAGAACCTGATATTGCTGCTGCCTGTTATTTGCGGCATCATGTGGGGATCTAACGGTATATTTGTTCGTGAACTTTCAGCGTTCGGTGTAGACCGCATAGGCGTCCTCGCTGCAAGATTCGTTGGAGCTGCGGCCGTGGTATTCCTCGTCATACTTGCATATGACAGGAAGCTGTTCAAGATAAAAAGGGCCGGCGACCTGTTTTATTTTGTAGGCAGTGGTCTGGTGGGCATGCTTGCACTGAATTTCTGCTACAACGAGGCGATAAACCGGCTGACGCTTTCGCTGGCGGCGGTGCTGCTGAACCTGAACCCTGTCTTTGTCGTCGCGCTGGCTGCGATTTTGTTCCACGAAAAGATAACCGTCAGAAAAGTTGTATGCATGGCCCTTGCCATATTGGGCTGTGTATTCGTAAGCGGCATTTTTGAAGAGACCGCCGGTATTAAATGGTCTGCGGCCGGGATTTTAATCGGGCTCGTAGCTGCGTTCTTCTATGCCCTTTACAATATTTTCTCAAAGTTTGCAACTGAGAAGGGCTATCACACGTTCACAATAATCTTTTACAGTTTCCTTCTGATATCTATTGTACTGGCGCCTCTAACAAACTGGGGGCAGATCAAGGATTACGCAGCAGCTGCGCCCGCGAGACACTGCCTTTTTCTGCTGCTGTTTTCACTATGCACGTCAGTACTCCCTTATATTCTTTTCACATTTGCGCTTAAGCACGGCGAGTCCGGCAAGTGCTCGATACTGGCAGCCGGCGGCGAGCCTATAGCGGCGTCTGTATTCGGAATGCTCATATTCCACGAGCTTCCGACGTTCTTCATGCTGCTTGGCCTTGCTGTCACGATTGTAGCGCTTGCTTTCCTCTGTATGTCGCAAAAAGAAAACTTGTAACCGAAAAATATTTAACTCACCCGCCTTGTGCCGGTCAAAACAAAACGTTATCCCGCGCCTCCCAGAGAAAGAGGCGCGGGATTTTTGTCAGAATCATAACACCGGCTGAGCCGGTGGTTATGATTTATATCTTATTAGCGTTCGGCGAACGGAATTTGCACCACAGGCGCTTTCTTTACGCTGAATGAAGCGCTGCTGAGAATGCCACATCGGCAATGGGATGAGTAAGCAGGGGCACGTGCTCCGTTATTTCAAGCCCCCAGCCCGCGAGTCCTTTTATCTTTGCTGGAGTATTTGTGATTAAGCGCATCTTATGCACACCAAGCCTTGAGAGTATCTGTGCGCCCGTCCCGTATTCACGCATTGCGCTTGAAGTGTTTGCACCGGAACCGTGCTCTCCGTTTCCGGCTGCTTTAAGGTTGGCAAGGATTTCATCGCGTCCTAATCCGCGCCTGATGTATACCAGAATACCCCTGCCTTCCTTTTCTATCATTATCATTGCCTCGTGGAGTTTGTCGCAGCAGTCGCAGTCAAGCGACCCAAGCAGGTTGCCCGTAAAGCATTCTGAGTGAACACGGGTAAGCACCGGTTCGGGACCTGAGATATCGCCCTTTATGAGCGCGATATACACCAAAGAAGGATCAGGGCCGTAAGGATCGGTATACGCCCGGCACTCAAAACTGCCCCATCTTGTAGACAGCCGGGCTGATGCCTCTTCCTTAACAAAGTTTTCGCGTAACGCGCGCCAGTGTATGAGCTCTTCGACGGAAATTATCTTCAAGCCTTCGCGTTCTGCGAATTCTGTGAGCTGCGGCAGACGGGCCATCGTGCCGTCGCTTTGTATGATCTCACATATAGTACCGGCCGGATTGAGACCGGCAATTCTGGCGAGATCGACAGCGGCCTCGGTGTGGCCAGCACGCTGAAGCACTCCGCCCGGACGTGCGATGAGCGGAAATATGTGCCCCGGGCGCCTGAAGTCTGCCGGCTTTGAATCCGGATTTGCCAGCGCACGTGCCGTCTTAGCACGTTCGGCGGCAGATATTCCGGTTGTGGTCCCGACGAGCTTGTCTACTGAAACAGAAAAAGCCGTGCCCTGTGCCTCTGTGTTCTCTGACGTCATCGGTACAAGTGCAAGATTGTCTGCCTGTTCACGTGACACTGGTACGCATACGAGCCCTTTTGCTTTTGTGATCATGTAGTTCAGATCTTCAGCGCGGCACTTGTCCGCAGCCATAACTAGATCACCTTCGTTTTCCCTGCTCTCGTCATCGACAACTATAACCATTTTGCCTTTTTTTATATCGGAAACAGCTTCCTCTATTGTGTTGAACATGAAGTTTGCACCTCCTTAAAAAAAGGAGGCCCCGAATATACTGGGGCCCCGGTTGTAGAATTATACGTAACCTGCTACGACAGAAATACTTTCTTTGCCGCAGAACGCGATATTTCGATGCCATGCTCGATGTCTGACACCGGAACATTGAGTGCCGGACGGAAGCGGACGGTCTTCGCGCCGCAGCCGAGAATAAGCATTCCCTCATTGCGGCATTCAGCAAGGAACTTGTCGCGCAGTTCGCCGGTCTTTATGTCGTATGCGCACATCAGTCCTTTGCCGCGGACATTGCTGATGAATTCCGGGAACTCTGCCTGAAGTTTCTGCAGCCCCTTCATAAGCGCAGGCCCCGCCGTGTTCGACACGTAATCAAGGATGTTGTCGTCGCGGTATATTTCAAGGTAACGCTGCGCGCGTACCATGTCAACGAGGTTGCCACCCCAGGTGGAGTTGATGCGGCTCGAAACGTTGAAGCAGTTCTGCTCGTTTTCATCTACGCGCGGACCCGCAACCACGCCGCAGACCTGCGCCTTCTTCGCAAACGCGAAGAGATCCGGCTTTACCGGGAAATGATGCTGCCACGCCCACATCTTGCCGGTGATGCCCATGCCGCACTGGACTTCGTCGAAGATGAGCATTATTTCGCTCTCATCACAGATGTTGCGCAGCTGTTGGAAGAACTCGGTGCGGAAATGGTTGTCTCCGCCTTCGCCCTGTATCGTCTCGATTATTATCGCGCAGTGTCCGTCGGGGTCGTTTGCGATTGCATTCTTAATCTGCTTAATTGACTGCGCTTCGAGCCATTCGGTCTCCTCAAGATGCTCTTCGGGCGGGAAGAATATTTTGGGATTGATCACCCGCGGCCAGTCCGTAAACTTAGCATAGCGCTGGTGTTTGTTCGGGTCGTGGGTGTTCGTCACGGAAAGCGTGTAGCCGGAGCGTCCGTGGAACGCTTCATTGAAGTGAATTATTTTCGTACCTTTGCGGCCGCTGAACGCCCCGCCAAGCGTTATTTTACCCTTTTTGATGAGCTTCTGGACTTTCCAGTCCATCGCGATCTTGAAGCAATTCTCTACTGCAAGCGTGCCGTAGTCGATGAGGAACAGGTGCTCGAAGCCCTCCGGCATCGCTATCTCATGGAACGTCTTCACGAATTCCGCCATGTCCTCCGTGTAGATGTCGGAGTTCGCGACCTTGTTGATCGCGGAGCGGAATACTTTCTCCTTGAATTCGGGGGTGTCGAGCTTAGGGTGGTTCATTCCGAACGGCGCGGACGCGAAGAACGTGTAGAAATCGAGCCAGTTTTTGCCTGTGTCGGCGTCAATGATGTGGCTGCCCTTTGATTTTTCCATGTCTATAACGATGTCGAAGCCGTCGCGGAGCATGACGCTTTCGATTGTCTTGAACACGTCCTTCGGCGCCACTGAACAGGTTAATTTCATCTTAAATACCTCCTGCCTGTGCCGCTTCGGGCACAAGGGTCTGTTTTTCATATCAAAGCCGCCGCCGCACGGCTGGAGTAGGCAGGGTTTGGTTTGCGTGCGGCGGTGGCGTTTTCAGTTTTTGTTACGCCTGCCTGATAGCTCCGGCGGGGCAGTCCTCAAAAGCCATCTGGGCCTTTTCGGAATTGCTCTCTGCTTTGACTACCTTTGCCTTTTCGCCGTCCATCTGGAAGACGTCGGGGCAGGTCTTTACGCACCTCTTGCAGCCCAAGCACTGGGCTTCGTTAATCGTATACTTCATGGCAATACCCTCCACAGCTTAATTAATGTACACTGATAATTTATTTGGTTTATAAACGTTTACCGAAAAGACGCCGTGCTAGTCTTTTGTCGGGATGTCCTTCGTCTTCTTGATCGTCCAGGCCATGTTTTTGCCGAGTATTTCCATGATTTCCTCGCCTTCGGGGTCCTGATACTCACCCCTGCTCGTCCTGTAGCCAAGTGCGCCGCCGATCGAAACAGGCCAGTAGATCGAACCGGGGACTATCATGTTGCAGATGCCGAAGAACATCATGAGCTGTGCCCATGTGAAGTTGGCGCTCGTCCTGCGCGTTACCGCAACCGCAGCTCCTACCTTGCGGTAAAGAAGTCCGTTTTCATACCAGTTGCGCATCTCCGGTGTCGCGTTGTCAATCATTTCCTGAGCTTTGCGCTTCTGCTCGGGATCCTTCAGATAGCGGATATAATGTCCGCGTGCCTCGGCGCATATGCCTGCGCGGTCGATAAGAGCCTTGATTTTCGGGGTCGCAGATCCGAAGTACACGGGGCTTCCAAGGATAATGCCGTCAGCGGCCTTCATCTTCTCAAAGATAGGCCAGAAGTCGTCCTTGAGAGCGCAGACGTCGTACTTCGGCATCCAATACGGCGGGTGCTGGTAACCGCAGTGTGAATAACTGTAGCCATTCTCATCGCCGTCTTCCGCGCAGAGGTCATACGCGCAGCCTTCAATTCTCTTGTTGCGGAGAGGGATGAGCTCCGTTTCGAAGCCTTCCTTTTCGCACTCTTTCAACACGATGTTCATGTAGTAATCGGTGTTGGCGTCCCTTCTCATGCTTCCGGAAATTGCTATTACCTTGCCTAACGAATCAGCCATATTACAATTTACCTCCTCTTATTTTGTGATACTAACCCTCTTCCTCTTGTAACATTTCGCGCATGATATAACCATTAGTGTTTTGCCTCAGTCACCTCCCAGTTTCTGCGTTTTGTCCACATACGATAAACATGCAGGCGCTTTAAACCTTGTTAAAAAGCGGCGCTCCGCTGCAAAAAACTCTGCCAAATCCCTGCGACGGCATATTTCACGCCGCGGAGCGCCTATTTTTATTTTTCTACAGCCGCTATTGATTCGCTCAGCGCCCGCAGCGTCTCCTTGACATCAGCTTCTGTGTGCGATGCAGACATCATGACCGACGGTTCGTTGCCTGACATATCCTTCAGTATTCCTCTGTTAACCATTTCAAACGAGAGCTTTTCCATGTAGACGAAATCGACGTAGTTCAGCACATCACGGTAACTGCTTATCTTTTCCTTGTCGGTCTTAGCAAACCAGAAGACGCCTGGGAAGCCCTGCACGACAAAGTGATATTTGCTCTCTGTCTCAAGCGTTTTCTTTATGCCGTCGAACAATTCCTGACCGCGCTTTTCATATGCGCTCCACACTTCGTCCTTCGCAAGTTCGTCAAGTGTCGCAATCGCAGCCGCCGTAGCTATCGGGTTGGCATTGTATGTTCCGCCGTGCGGGACCTTGCCTTTGCCAGGACCTATCAGACTCATGATTTCACATTTACCGCCGAATCCTGCCAGCGGATAACCGTTGCTCATGGCCTTTGCGTAGGCGCTGATATCCGGAACTACGCCGAAACGCTCTACCGCGCCGCCTCTCGCGATTCGGAAACCAGCTTTTACTTCGTCAAATATAAGAACGATGCCGTACTTGTCGCAGAGGTCACGGAGAAATTTCAAATACCCTTCCTTCGGCAGAAGCACGCCGTTGTCCAGCATAAGGGGTTCGGTAACTATTGCAGCTATCTGGCTAGCATTCCTTTTTACTGTCTTTTCGAGAATTTCGAACTCATTCCACGGCTGGACAATAACTGTATCGCTGTAGCACTTGGGCACTCCTGGGCTGTAGGGAACCGCAGTCGGATTGTCAATGGGGCCCATCTCGTCAAGCGAGGGATACATTGAGAAAATAACGTCGTTATGTATGCCGTGATAGTGTCCTTCGAACTTTACTATCTTCTCTTTGCCGGTATATGCGCGGGCGAGCCTTATCGCATGCATTACAGACTCAGAGCCTGAGCATGTGAATCTGAACATCTCCACATGTTTGCAGAATTTTCCGACTCTTTCTGCCACTTCTATTTCGCGCTCATTCGAAAGTCCGAACAGCACACCATCGTCCATGACATCCCTTACTGCCTGCTGGACTTTGGGGTAGGCGTGGCCAAGGATAACCGGGCCATAGGCCATCCTGTAGTCGATGTACTCGTTGCCGTCGACATCCCATATGTGCGAGCCTTTAGCCCTGTCTATGAAGAGCGTAGCCGGCTTCGCCCAGTAGCGGCTGTTTGACGCTACGCCGCCGGGGATATGCTTCTCTGTTCTTGCGAACAGAGCGTTCGACTTGTCAAACTTGAAAGCCATAAACTTTTCCTCCTTTGCATTATTAAAGATTATTTTTTATGAGTTCGATGATTTCATCCGAGCTCATGACTGTGCAATAAATATTGTTCATTATCGTTAGTTCCGCATCGTGCAGTTCCATAGTTGCGGCTGCGCAGCAGTCCTCTGCGACTATTACCTTAAACCCATGATCTGCGAGGCTGCGTACTGTCGACGCTACACACTGGTCTGTAACTATGCCTGTAACAATGACAGTCTCAATGTCCATATTCCTGATGAGAGTGGCGTAATTCGTGCCTGTTACTACGCTGTCGGTAGTCTTGTTGACTACGATCTCATCCCCCATCGGCTTGAGTTCGTCGACCATCTGTGCGGCGTATGAGTTAACCGGTATAAGCATATTGTTCCAGCCGGGCGTCTTTTGAACGATGCACCTGTCCTCGCCGGTTTCCTTGAGGCAGGCAATGCGCCCGTACGTAACCTCAATACCGTTTTTCCTCATGAACTCAATGAGCTTTTTTGTATTGGGAATAACCACATCGTCAAGTCTGTCGTGGAATGGAACCCAACGATCCCATTCACCGTTTTTCTTGAAACCAAGGGCTTCGCCGAAATCCCTGAGGACAAATTCGTTCTGCATATCTACGACAAGCATGCACGTCCTGCGCGGGTCAATCTTAACTTCCGGCGGGTCGCCGGCTGTCGCATAATAAAATGAAACATATTTCCGTGTTGTTGCAGCCATTTAAATCTCTCCTCCTCTTTTTGTAATAGCAGCCTGTTTTTTATTTTTTTAATTTATCTTGATAAAAAACCAAAACCAAACATTAACGGATATTAAAAAACAAATCTTCTTAAGTTATTTTTCTCATTTTTCTGTCTTAATTTGCCGCTTTAATTTAATAATATTACTTTACACCAGAGTAAGAAAATTTAGTTTTTATATCTGACCAGAAAAATTAACAAATATCACCATACACAGCCGTGTATTTTTGACGCCAGACGAAAGCAGAATATACCGTCTGCATGGCTGCCGCTGCCTCGTCTGAGCGCATTTGCCCACGGCAGGCAGGCATATGAACGTATTTTAACTGTTTACGAATATGGTCAATTATGGTTGAAAAAACCTTGTTTGTCATAAAGAGGCTTGCGTGTTTGGCAAGAGACTCCGTCATGATTATTAACAAATAATGTAGGTTTTCAATAGATGCGTTACAGAGGCCAAGGTCAGATGCAAAGGCTTCCTGAGGATGAGGTTAAGGGAATTTGAACAAATAATTGCGGACATGCCTGCCTGCCGTTAATGTTTAGCCACTACGAAAAACTATAAGGAGGCTGGTGTCCACATTAAATAGGATAGCACAAGATGTCCGTTTCAGAAAAGCTGTAATCAAGTACGTTAAATCTTATGGCGTTAAAAAGGCTGCCATTAAGTATAAGACCAGCAGGACTTTTGTCTACCGGTGGCTGAATAGGTATGACGGGACCGACTCTTCTCTTATGAATCTTTCTAAGCGTCCCCGCCATCACCCTGATGAACATTCTGAGGCAGAACTTAAGCTGATCTTCAATATGAGAAGGCGGAATGAGCACTGCGGGCTCGTCGTCCTGTGGGTCAAACTGCGAAAAAGGGGTATAGAAGAGATATCTCATCTTTGTACAGGGTGCTTGTACAGTATAGGCTTAAACGCCGAAAACTGCCAAATCCAAAGTATGTCCGAGTGGTGTAGAATGGAAGCACTGCAACGGAGGTTTACATTATGGTCAGAAAGAAGCGCACACCTGAAGAAGAAGCACGCCGCGAGGCAATCCGAGCCGAGAATTGCTGAAGACCGCGGATGTCAGCAGCATGGACGACATTCAGAATCTCTTCAAGGAAACGATCGCGGCGTTCATGGAAAACAGGCTCGACGCTGAACTTGAGGACGAACTCGGCTACGGCAGGTACGACAGCAAAAACAAGAGCACGGACAACAGCCGCAACGGACACGGCAGCAAGACCCTGCATACGCGCTTCGGCGACGTCGGCATATCAGTGCCGCTAAATCGTAACAGCGAGTTCGATCCTCAGATACCCAAGAAGAACCAGACGAGCATCAGATAAAGACATCAAGGGAAAGATACTCTCAATGTACGCCAAAGGTATGACCACCTCGGACATCGTAGCCCATATCCGCGACATATACGGCATAGATATTTCCGACACTACGGTAAGCCGCATCACCGACAGGATCTTCCGGCAGCCAAAGAATGGCAGTAGCGTCCGCTTGAAGCCGTCTACGCGGTAGTATTTCTCGACGCGATCCACTATCACGTCAGAAGCGAAGGATAGGTAGTAAAAAAGGTAGTATACATCGCCATAGGCATCGCTCTTGACAGACATAAAGACGTTCTGGGCATGTGGGTAGGAGAGAACGAAAGCGCCAAGTTCTGGGCGTCAGTTCTGAACGGCATGAAGAACCGCGGAGTCGAAGACACCTTCATTGCCTACACTGACAATCTTGCCGGGTTCTCATCCGCGATAGAGGCGGTATTTCCCCGGGCTGAGATACAGAACTGCATCATCCACCAACTCAGGAACTCCGACAAATACGTGTCCTATAAAGATTTAAAGCCGTTGACGGCCGACCTGAAAGCCGTTTACACCGCCCGTCGACGAATCTTCGGCTCTTGATGTGCTGGACGGCTTCGCTGAGAAATGGGATGCGAAGTACCCGAAGATATCAAAGTCGTGGTGGGAAAACTGGGCCGGCCTCAGTATATATTTCAAATACCCGCAGGAGATTAGATAGTGTCTACACGAGAGAAGTGATATAATGGCGTCGAGAAGGGAGAGTCATTATGAATAATGCTCAACATCGACATGATATCGACGACAAAGCATGGGCGAAACTGGAACCCATGCTGCCCGGTCAACGTGGACAGTGGGGCGGTATAGCCAAGGATAATAGGAGATTTATCAATGGGGTATTTTGGATTCTTCGCACTGGCGCGCCGTGGAGGGACTTGCCGCCCGCCTATGGGAAATGGGGCACGGTGCATCAGCGCTTCCGCCGCTGGAGAGACAAGGGCATATGGGATAAAATCCTTGAGGCATTGATAGACGACCCTGATTACGAATGGCTCATGATAGATGCAAGCCACTGCAAGGTTCATCCGCACGCTGCCGGTGCAAGAGGCGGCAATCAGGATATGAGCCGCACAAAAGGGGGCTCAACACCAAGATTCACCTTGCCGTGGATTCGTCTGGTATGCCGGTCAGAGTTATTATCACAGAGGGCACCAGAGCTGATTGCAAGGAAGCTGTACATCTTATTTCAGGGATAGAGGCGGAGAATCTTCTGGCGGATAGAGGCTATGATACGGCAGAGATAATATCGCACGCTACCGCCGCCGGGATGAACGTCGTGATCCCACCGAAGAAAAACCGTAAAATTCAACGCGACTATGACCGTTATCTCTACAGGATAAGACATCTTGTAGAGAATGCGTTTCTATGGCTCAAACGCTGGAGGGGCATCGCTACACGCTATGCGAAGAACACGGCGTCATTCTTAGCCGCCGTCCAGATCCGATGTATTGCAATTTGGCTCAATGTTTTAACATAACTCGTGTAGACACTGTCTAGAAGACTGATGATATACACCACCAATACCCATAGAGGGCTTCAATCGTCAGCTGAGAAAAGTGACAAAATCAAAATCAGCCTTTCCTACAGACGACAGTCTCTTGAAAATGCTGTATTTGGCGATGAAGGACGTCACGAAGAAATGGATGGGCAGGCGTCAGGATTGGAGCGTCATCCATGCCCAGCTGGGCGTGTTCTTAGCAGAGCGCATGCCGGACTGAAACGGTATGGACGTGTACTATAACAGCCAGGCGCCATGCCTAGGGGGCAAGGCTCCGCTTGGCGGCTGGGTTCCAGTTGCCTTGATAAGCGGCATCGCCGGCGCTAACTTATAGACAAGGCGGCAGGGTAGTAAGCCGCTGCCGCCTGTCAAAAATCACGTTCTATTCGCACCGTTCGAGGGCGTTTACACAAAATATGGGGAAGACCCTTTTATTCGCCGGCCTGGCTTTGTTTATTTAAAAGAGCCGTATCCAGCCGACGGGCTGAGCACGGCTCTTTGATTCAACGCGATCCGCCGTCTTATCGAAAGCCTTCAAGCGCGCCCGTCTTTTATTGCCTGGGCGCCGCGCGGTCAGTCTGAAAGGTCGGCCAGCTTGGCCTTTACGCCTTCGAGAGCGCTGAGCTTTTTCTCAAGCTCCTTCGAGATTTCGGCGTCGCAGCAGAGCTGAAGGACCAAAAGCCCGGAGGGGGAGCACGTGCCGGGCGTCGACTGGTCGTGCAGCCCTAGCCTCGTCATTATGGAGCAGCCGTATTCCGTCAGGATGCGCTGCACCTCGACCGCGCTTTTGCCGCGGTCGGCGATTCTTACCGCCATGATCTGATAGCAGTTCATTATCAACCTCTCCTCTTTTTCGTATTTCGTAGCAATTAGAAAACAATTTACTTTATACAGTCTAACATATTTCAGAGGAGGAGGCAATTGAAATTTTTTGTTGTTGCTCTATGATAATGTCCCCCCATAATCGTTCTGAGATAACGCCACTATGAGGCAGATCATGATGAGTATGACATACAAGACCAGCTATAAAGACAGTCGAAACATCGCCCTCTCGCTGTCAGCAAAAGCAGCTTCGAAAGTTGGGAAGATTCGGATGAAACAAGGGCGGCCGCGAATCGCACGGTTCGCGGCCGCCGCAGCTAAGTGGTATATATTAGAAGTCTTGTTTTTCAGCGAATTACAGGGTTCAGGCCCGCCGGTCTTTAGCCGTGCCCTCCGCCGCCGCCTTTGCCGGAACCGCCAGCGCCGGCGGCTTCTTTAGCTTTTTTGAGCTTTTCCGCTCCTTCGTGTCCGGGGGCCTTCGGATCCTCGGAAGTGCCTAAGATTTTCGGTATCCAGTAATCTTTCGTTGCATCGACGATGTTGACTGTGGTTTCTGCCGCTCCTGAAATCCCGGTTACTACACCACTGGTGATGGATAGAGCACTGCCATAGAGGTTGATTTTTTTCAGATCCTTCCTAAACTCGGTACTGCTGTTATCTTCATCTACTACGACATCGGCAAAAGCTAAACTCGCCTCTGCCGTCTGAGTTATGCCAAGTGTGACTCCGAGCCCTATTGCCCCCAACATTCCCAGGACTGCTAATGTTGACACCGCCGGCGCGCCCAAAGCTACAGCTCCAGCCAGTGTGCCCACAGCTGACACGGTGCCGACTGCCGCAAAGGCGGCAGTCGCGAGGAAGACTGTACCTGCGGCTAAAATCTCTCCACCCCTGTAGACAGTCGCCATCGTAAAGTACCTGTTCTTGAACTGTTCCACCTCCTTATCGACTTTATCAGCCATTGCACTTACCTTCTCACCGACTGCATCCATCGCTGCGCCGGCCTTCTCAACGACTGAATCCATCACTTCGCCGGCCTTCTCAACGAATGCGTCTGCCGCCGATACGGCAGCATCAGCGATTGTGTCGGCGGCGTCCGCGACGCTTTGGAGCCCGCTCTTGATTTTGTCGAGCACGGAGAAGTCGAAAGCGTAGGCAGGAGTGGCGAATATATAACTCAGCGCCTTCGCCAGCAGAGTCCTCTCCTCTTCGTCCATACCGGCCATCGCCAACTTCGCCATATCTATGTTGCGAATGTATCTCTTAGCGCTGGCGCTCAGCTCTTTATTCAGGATTCTCAGCTCGAAGAGCATCGCTTTGAGCTCTTCTTTGGTAAGCGCTTTTTTGCCTCCGTATTTGGCGTCGTATATCTGCTTTAAGAAGTATCTGTTGCCCATCTCCGCGTTGAGGAAAGCCTCGATGTATTTGTCGTGCTCCTTCATTATCAGTTCCGTGTACTTCTGCGGAAGGGCGACGCCCTCCGGCTCGCCCCCGGCGGCAAAAACCGCGGGGGCGCTTTGGAATATCATGGCGCACACCAATATCACGGCGGCGGCTCTAAATATTTTTTTACTTTTCATCCGTCAAAATCCTTTCGTATTTTTCTCATGTTCATAGGATAGGCTTTCTTCCATTGCGTCAAGGCCGGAAATCCCGGCGGCGAAGCGAAAAAAGTCTCTCGTTACTTAATTCGGCGATCCCTCCTTACCGTGACGGGGCCGTCCGTAAAGTTCAATTCCATTAAATTAATCCGGCTCCTCTCCTTTCCTATGTTTCTGTTAGCCATAGAAAGCTGTTAATATGTAAAGTATATCATCTTCAACATGGCAAAGCAATTGAATGTTCGCGGGGCGCGTACACGCGGGGGTTTTTCCGCCGCTTGCATTATCGCGCGCTCTGCTGAATAATTATGCCGCATACGGCAATAAACGGAAAATCAAGACGGAGGTGTTTCCTATGGATAAAAAGTACGGACGAGCGTCTCTTATCGCGGCGGCCCTTGCGGCGCTCGCGCTCGCCTTCGCCGCGCCGCGCCTCGGGGCGGGCGGCTTTCGGGTGCGCGAATTTTCGCCGCGCGGCGAGGCGCAGAGAAGCGCCGAGATAAAATGCGTCTTCAGCGGCGCCGTCGTCTCAGGCGACGTTATCGGCGCGCCTCTCGCGCCGGGCGCATATCCTCTGACCTTTTCGCCCGAGATATCCGGCTTTGGCCGCTGGACGGACGCGTCGACCTTCGCGCTCGCCCCGTCGGGAGGGCTCGCCGCCGCGACGCGCTTTTCCGCGTCGGCCGCGGAGGGGCTGCGCGATTTACAGGGGAGGCCGCTTTCCGGCGCGAAAGAATTTTCTTTCAGCACGCCGCCGCTCGAATTTCTCGGCGTGAAGCAGATCGATTTCAGCGAGGAGGAGGGGAGCGTCACCTTCGAATTGTCCTTCTCCCTCCCGGTGGAGCCGCGGCGTTTCGGCGGCTACGCGCGCGTAAGCGACGAGAAGGGGCGCGCCGTCGATTTTTCGACCGAGAGCGGCGGCGACGCTAAAAAGCTGCTGCTGAAGTTAAGCGGAGTCTCCGATGGAGAAGCGACGCTGGAGATAGCGGAGGGCTTCGCGTCGGCCGCCGGCCCGCTGGGACTCGTGAAGGCGCGGAGCGCGAAGCTCAAATGCTCGCCCGTCCTCGAAGTGCGCGATTCCAACGCCTTCTCTGAGATGGACGGCGGCAGGATAGTCATCGAGACTACGGCGCCGGTAGACCTGGCGAGGGCGGCCGCGTTCGTCGAGCTTTCGCCGAAGGCGGATTTCAGCGTCGAGCCGGCGCCGGGGGGCTTTGCGATCTTCGGCGCCTTCCGACCGCAGGAGAGGGTCAGGGTCGAGGTGAAGAAGGGGCTCCCCTGCGCGGCGCGCCCCTCGGCCGCCCTCGCCGAGAGTTGGAGCCGCGCGTTTATCTTCCCCGACGTGGCGGCGCAGTTGCGCTTTTCGGACGGCGGCCGCCTGCTCTCGCCCTCCGGCTCTCTGCGCCTGCCGATCGAAAGCGTGAACGTAGACAAAATCAGGGTGATCGTGAACGAGCTTTACGCGAACAACATAGCCTACGCGATGCGCGGCGGCGACGATCCGAACGACAGGGGTCTCTCGCGCCTCGCCGCCGAAAGAGAATATCTCGTCCGCGGCAGGCCGAACGCTCCGGCGCGCCGCGCGCTCGACATGGCGCCGCTGATCGGCGGCAGGCGCGGGGTCTTTATGGTCAGGGCCTTTTCCGAGGACGAAAGGGGGTTCTGCGAAGCGAGCTGCGTCGTGAACGTCAGCGACCTGGGCCTTTCGGTGACGCTCGGCGCGAAGGAGGCGCTGGCGCGCGTCCTTTCCGTCTCTTCGGGCGCACCCCTCGCCGGTGTGGGGGTCTCCCTGCTTTCGTGGGAAAACCAGATCATAGGCAGAGGCGTGAGCGGCGCGGACGGCACGGCGAAGATCTCGCTCAAATCTCCGGCGGAGGGCGGACATCCGGTCATCGCCATTGCGAGCAACGGAAAGGACACGGCCTATCTGCGCTTTGACGGCGGGCTTTACAGAGGGAACGACGACTTCGACAGCTCCGGCGAAGAGTGGCTGCGCGGCGGCTATTCCGCGTATTGCTACACGCCGCGCGATATTTTCCGCCCCGGCGACGAGGTGCCCGTCATGGCCGTGGTGCGCGGCGCCGACGGCAGGGCCCCGCGCCCCTTCCCGCTGACGGTGAAGCTTTATTCTCCGGAGGGCAGGGTATGGGCTTCGAAGGGTGCGATGCTGACGAAGGAGGGGACTCTCTTAGCGGAGTTCAAGCTACCGCCGGAGGCTCCGACCGGAGGATGGAGCGCCGAGATTTACGCGCCGGGGGCGAATGAGCCGATAGGGCGCAGGGATTTTTACACGGAGGAGTTCGCCGCGCCGCGCCTCTTTGTCGAGGCGAAGGGCGGCAAAGCGCGCCTGACAGCAGACGAGAGCTGCGAGATAGAGCTTTCCGGCCGTTACACCTTCGGCAACCCGGCCGCCGCGATGCGCTACGAGGCCGAGCTGAGCACGAAGCGGCGCGAGCTCTCCTATAAAGGGTGGAAGGGCTTCTCCTTCGCCGACGAAGAAGCGGAGTTCGTGCCGGAAAACGATTTTATAGCCTCCGGCGCGCTCAACGCCGGCGGGCTAGCGAAGTTCGCACTCGGCGGCGAGGGGCGCGCTTCGCGCTCCGCGCTCGACCTCGCACTGCGCTGCGGCGTGATGGAGGACGGCGGCCGCTGGACTTACAAGACTCTCACGATAGCCTGGTATCCTTCGGAATTTTTGGCCGGGGTCGAGGTCCGGCGCGACGTTTCGCCGCATAGGGAGCTCTCCTTCCGCGCCGCCGCCGTGACCCCGGACGGGAAGGGCGCTCCCGCCGCTGAGCTGAAATATTCGCTCTTTCGCCGCGTCAGCCGGGCCGTGACCTTCGAAAGCGGCGGGCGAGGCGCACGCGATACGCTCAAAGAGCTCATCCCGCGCGGGAGCGGCAGCCTCAAGCTCTCCGGCGGCGTCGGCAGCGCGTCGGTGAATATAAAGGAAGCGGGGGAATATGTGCTGCGAGTCGAGACGCCCGACGGCAAGTCGCGCGCGTCGGCGCTGATCTACGCCTACGGGGCGGGAGGCGCGGAGGCGCAGCTTCCCGACGTCGCGCTGATCACTATGGATAAGAAAATCTACAAGGTCGGAGAGACGGCGAAGATCAAGGTCAAGTCGCCCTTCGCAGGCTCGCTGCTGATAAGCGCCGAAACGACCGACGTGATTTGGAGCGCGGCGAAGCGGATGGAGGGGCGCGAGGCCGAATTTTCCCTGCCTGTGACGGAGAAGATGAGGCCGAACGCCTGGATCACCGCACAGGTCGTGCGCCCGGCGCAGAGGGACGGGGCGCCCGCCCGCGCCGCCGGCGCAGCCCCGCTGATGGTCGACAACGCGAAAAGCCGCCTCGGCGTTGAGATAGAAAAGAGGGAGAGGCTGAAACAGGGGAAAAACAAAATCTCCGTTCACGTCAAAGATTCCGAGGGACGCGGCCGCGCCGCCGACGTGACGCTGATGATAGTCGACGAGACCGTCCTCGGGCTCACCGGCTATGCGTCGCCGGCGCCGTGGAAGCACTTCAGCGCGCGGCGCGCGCTGGGCACGGAAACTTACGATATATACGGCTCTCTGATAACGCCGGAGCGCGCGGCCGAAGCGCTCCGCGCGGCCGGAGGCGGTGCGGCCGACGAGAACGCGCTGCTGAAGTCGAGCCTCTCCCCCGTGCAGGCGCGGCGCTTCAGGCTGCTCTCGATCGTCAAAAGGGCGCGCAGCGGCGCCGGCGGCAGATGCGACGTCGAAGTCGAGATGCCGGAGTTCTCCGGCGCTGTGCGGATAATGGCCGTGGCCGCCGCGGCGGACGCCGAGGGAAGCGCGGAAAGCGCCGCCCAGGCCGGCGGCGAGATCGTGACGGAGTTCTCTCTGCCGCGCTTTGCGGCCGACGGCGACGAATTCCTGTCCGCGGCGCGGATATTCAACAACGCGCGGCGCGACGTTTCCGTGAATTTTACGATAAAATGCGAGAATTCCGGCGCACGGCTGACGACGAAGGAGAAAACGAGCCGCTCGGTGAAGATAGCGGAGGGCTCGTCGGCCGTGCTGCCCTTCGCCTTCAAAGCCGAAGGCTCCGGCGTCGTGAAGGTGGTATGCGAGACGGAGGAGGCGGGCTCTGGCGAAAAAACGCGCAGCGTCACCGAGTTCCCCGTGCGGCCGGCCGCGCCACGCGTGACCGAGAGCCGCAGCGCGGTCGTCGAGCCGGGCGCGTCGCTCTCCTTCAATGTGCCGGACGACCCGAAGAAATCCGGCTACGCGGAGGCGCGCGTCACGCTCTCCGCGGCACCGGCCATGTCGCTCTCGGCGCTTGCCGAGTTCCTAGTCACATATCCCTACGGCTGCACGGAGCAGACGGTCTCCTCCGCGTGGGCGCTGCTCCTCCAGCCCGAGCTGGTTAAGGAGATCGACCCCGCGCTCGCGGACCGCGCTGCGCTGGCTGCGCGGATAGAAAAAATAGCGAAGTCCCAGAGCTGGGACGGCGGCTTCCCGCGCTGGAGCGGCGAGGGCGCGTCGTCGCCGTGGGAAAGCCTCTATGCGGCGCACTTCCTCTTCGAGGCGCGGCGCCTGGGCGAGAAGGTCCCGCAGGAGGCGCTGCGCGCCGCCCAAGATTACGCGCGCGCGCTGCTTCCCGCAATGCCGGAGGACGACGGCGATGCGGCCTGGCGCGCGACTCTTTCGAGACGCGCCTACGCGGCCTTCGTGCTGACGCTCGCCGGCGAGCCGCCCCTCGGCTGGATGGAGAACCTGCGCGGCAAAATCGGCGAAATAGAGCCGGACGGACGCCTGCTGCTCGCCTGCGCCTACGCGGCGGCGGGAGAAAAGGCCGAAGCGAAAAAGATAGTCGGCGAGAGGGTCGCGGCTTCGAGGGAAAGGCCCGGGCGCGACGAAAATTACGCTTCCGCGCTACGCGATAAGGCGCTTTCGCTGCTCGCCTCCGCCTATATCGACCCCGCCGGCGCCGACGCCGCGGCGCGCGCCGGCGAGCTGTTGAAGGCGCTTGAGAAAAACGGGCGCTACAACACGCAGGAGGGCGGCTTCGCGATGGCCGCGCTCGGCCGCTGGCTCGCAGGGCGCCCGCGCGACGGCGTCCCCTCCGGCTCGCTGAGCCACGGCGGGAAGCGCGAGCTTGTCGATGAAAAGAAGCGCAGCGCCGCCCTTTCCGGCACAGGCTCTTACACGGCCGAAAACGGCGGCAAGTCGCGCCTCTACGCAGCTTGGAGCCTCTCGTATATTCCGGAAGGCCTTATCCCCGCCAGGGACGACGGCATAGAACTCCGCCAGAGCGTAACGGATAGGAGCGGAAAAGAGATCGGCGCTGAGGTCGCGCGCGGAGAAGCCCTTACCGCGCTCGTAACGCTGACGCCCAAGGGCGGCGCGCTGCGCTCAGTCGCGGCGGTGCTGCCTCTGCCGGCGGGCTTCGAAATAGAAAACCCGCGCCTGACGGGCGGAGAAGAAGAGAACGCCGGCGGCGTGCGCAGCGAGATACGCGACGATCGGCTGATACTCTTCGTCGACGAGCTGGATAAGCCCCTCAAATGGCGCTACTCCCTCCGCGCCGTCACGGCCGGGAGCTTCGCCGTGCCGCAGATATACGCCGAATGTATGTACGACGCCGGCGTTTCAAGCGTGAGCGGCGGCGGCAATATAAAAGTCAATGAAGGTAAGTAAAAAATTACGCAAATTATCGGCAAAAGCGGCGGCGGCATATCAGAATCATAGGCGAAAGCCGCTGCCGCTCCGCCTCCTGACGGCGGCGGCGGTCGCTTTCTTCGCGGCGCGCGCCCTGCTCTTGGCGACCTTCCCGCTGGAGGCGGTCGCCGGGCGCCCGGCCTCCCTCGTCGTGACGGACAGGAGCGGGGCCCCCTTGAGGGGCTTCCTCTCCGCTTCCGGCGAGTGGCGCCTGCCCGTGCCCCTTTCCGAGATGGGAAGCGTCATGCCCAGGGCTGTCGTCGCGCTCGAGGACAGGCGCTTCTACTTCCACGGCGGCGTCGACATTTTCGCGCTCCTCCGCGCTGCGCTGCAAAACGCGAAGAACGGGCGCGTCGTCTCCGGCGCGTCGACGATAACGAGCCAGACGGTGCGCCTCGCGGTCGCGCGCCCGCGCACGCACGCGGCGAAATTTATCGAATTCGCGCAGGCTTCAGCGCTGGAATTTTTCATGGACAAGGATAAAATACTTGAGACATATTTGAACAGCGTCCCCTTCGGCGGCAACATCCGCGGCATCGAAGCGGCGGCGCGCTCGTGGTTCGGCAAGCCGGCGAAGGAATTGTCGCTCGCCGAGGCGGCGCTGCTCGCTGGGCTGCTGCGGGGCCCGGCGTACTACCGCCCCGACCGTCGCCCCGAGCGTGCGAAGGAGCTTCGCGACAGGATAATCGACACGCTCCGGCGGCGCGGCGTCGTCGGCGAAGAGGAGGCGCGGCGTGCGAAGAAAGAGCCTCTGCCGCGCGCGCGTCTCGCGCTCTCGGGCGCGCGAGTGCAGGCGGCGGAAGCGGCGGCTCGCTTCGGCGGAGCCGCCTTCGCTGCGGACGGCTACGGGCGTTTTCGCTCGACCGTCGATTCGCGCCTCCAGCGGCTCGTACTGTCGGAGCTGCTGCGGCGCCTGCCCGCGGCGGAGCGCGAGATAACTGCCTGCGCTGTGCTCGTCGAAAACGACGGCGGCGCGGTGCGCGCCTACGTCGGCAACGCGCGCGAGGGCACCGAGGGCGCGTCGTCGTGGGTGGACTGCGCGCAGTCCGAGCGCTCCCCCGGCTCCCTGCTGAAGCCGTTCATTTACGCGCTCGCCTTCCAAAGCGGCAAAGCCTCTCCATCGTCGATGCTCTGCGACGTCCCCGACGGCGCTGGCGGCGGCACGCGCAACTTCGACCGCCTTTACCGCGGCCCAGTCTCCGCGCGCGCGGCTCTCGCCGAATCGCTGAACGCGCCGGCCGTCGAGATATTCCGCCGCGTCGGCGCGGAAAATGTTTTGAACTTCCTGCGCACCCTCGGCTTTTCTCATCTGACGCGCGCCGCGGCCTACTACGGGGAGAGCCTCGCACTCGGCGGCTGCGGCGTCACGCCGCTGGAGACGGCGCGCGCCTATCTCGCGCTGGCAAGCGGCGGGAGCGCGGGCGCGCTGAGATGGGGCGAAGAGGAGGCGAAGCCGCGCGGCCCCAGCCTCCTGGCTCCGGGCGCCGCCTTCATGACGCTCGACATATTGAAGGACGTCCGGCGCAATCTTCCGGCCTTCGCCGACGCCGATTCCGACGGCAAAAGGATAGCCTTCAAGACCGGCACCTCCTACGGGCTGCGCGACGCCTGGTGCGCGGCCGTAACGAAAAAATATACGCTCGTCGTCTGGTTCGGCGACCCGCGCGGCAGGCCGCACCGTTCGCTCGTCGGCCTGAAAGCCGCGGCGCCGGCCGCCGCGGCGATAATGCTTGTGCTCACCGAAAAGGGCGAGCCCTGGTTCGCGCCTCCGCCCGGTACGGTGAAAAAAGAGCTCTGTCCCCTCTCGGGCGCGCCGAGGAATCAGTATTGCCCGAAGTCGCGCAGCGACTACGTCATCGAAGGCGTGACCGACGACGCGCCCTGCGTGATGCACGCGTACTCCGGCGGGAAAGTAGTAATAAAATGGCCGCAGAAGATAGAGCGCTGGCGCGCGGCGCGCGGCGGCGGCAAAGACGAGGGGCTTGAAATAATCTCGCCGAAAGACGGCGCCTCCTACGTCAAAAGAGGCGGAGGAGACGAAATCCCCTTAGCGGCGTCCGGCGGGCGCGGCGAGATATTTTGGTTCGCCGACGGCGTGCTGATAGAAAAAACCGGCGAAGCCCCGGTATGGAAAATGTCCGGTGGAAGGCACACGATCGCGGCTGCCGACGAATACGGAAACGCCGCGGAGGCCGAAATAACCGTCAAGGAACCGGCGAGCGGCGCGGAAGGAGAGATACCTCTCCTTGAAGAGAGCGGCGGACAGGCGTTATAATTTTAATCAGCGAGGCAAAAAACATACGGGGTGATATCGATGGCGGTAAAATTTGTTTTGATCGTCCAATGCGACAAATCGCGCGAGAGATGCAGCGGCTTTGCCTGTACGGACAGCTTCTACAATCGCGAAGGTTTTTTTAAGGGACACGGCTACGAAGAGGGCGTGCGCTACCTGGCGCTGACCTGCGGAGGCTGCTGCGGCACCGGGCTGGCCATGAAGCTTGAGCATTTTTCGAAAAAGCTGCTGAAGAAGACGGGTATAAAAAAAGAGGAGGTCGCCGTGCACCTTTCTTCCTGTATGGTCACAGACAACTACCATCACGACCGCTGCCCGAACATCGCCTATATAAAGGACATAGTCCGCAAAAAAGGCTATGGGGACGTCGTCGACGGCACATACCTCAGCGAGGCCTCCGAAAGAAAGCGCTGCGCCGGCGTGTATAAAAGATACGATTGATAGCGGTGCTCCCGCGGTTATAGTTTTACCGCGGCGGAAATCCGCCGCCGCGAAAAGCGCGCCCTCTGGGGCGCTTTTTTGAACTTTCCGCGCCAAATCCTCATTTGCCTGACATTTTAGCATGATGTTATGATATAATCGGATTACATAGCCGACTTAGGCAACGACTCAGCCGTGTATGTCAGGATGCGCGGCTATCAATATAAAAACTTTTTACCGTATCGCGGAAGGAGAGTTTTTTATGTCGGAACAAAACAGCGTATGGAAATCTTATCGTTTCCCGATCATACTGATCATAGCGATAGCGATCGGCTGCGTCCTCGGCTCGGTGATGGGGAAGGACGCGCTCGTGCTGAAGCCTCTGGGGGATATCTTCGTCAACGCGATGTTCATGGTGGTCGTGCCGCTCGTCTTCACGACGATATGCAGCGCGGTCGCGTCGATGTCGTCGATGGAGCGCCTGGGGAAGGTCATGAAGTACCTCGTCCTCGTCTTCGCCGTCACCGGCGCGATAGCGGCGGTTCTTATGCTCATCGCGGTCACCGTATTCCCGCCGGCGAGCGGCGCGACGATACAGCTTCAGCTTCCCGAGGAGATCAAGGCATTCAGCACCGCCGACCAGGTCGTAAAGGCCTTCACGACCGACGACTTCGTCGGCCTGCTCTCGCGCCGCGCGATGCTGCCGCTGATCTTATTCACGATCTTCTTCGGCTTCTGCCTCCAGTCTCTCGGCGAACGCGGACGAGCTCTCGGGCGCGGCATCGCGGTGGCGGCCGACGCGATGTTGCAGATGGTCAGATACCTTATGTACTACGCGCCGATAGGCCTGGCGGCTTACTTCGCGGCGCTCGTCGGCGACTACGGCCCGCAGCTTTTGGGCGCCTATTTTCGCTCGATGGTCGTCTATCACGTCGTGACATTCGCCTACTTCATCATAGCTTTCACGATCTACTCGTGGTGGGGCACGGACGGGCGCGGCGTGCGCACCTTCTGGGGGCGGATCATACCGCCGGCGATAATGGCGCTCGGCTCCGGCAGCAGCACGGCCACTCTGCCTCTGAACCTTGAGGCGGCGAACGGCATGGGCATCCCGCGCGACATCAGCGAGATCGTGCTGCCCATAGGCGCGACCGCTCATATGGAGGGCTCCTGCCTCTCCGGAATCCTCAAAATATCCTTCCTCTTCGGAATCTTCGGCCTGCCCTTCTCGGGCTTCGGCACGATGGCGACGGCCGTCGCGGTCGCTGTGCTTTCCGGGGTCGTCCTTTCGGGGATTCCGGGCGGCGGCCTCGTCGGCGAAATGCTGATTGTCAGCCTTTACGGCTTTCCGCCGGAGGCCTTCCCGATCATCGCGACGATCGGCTTCCTCGTCGACCCGGCTGCGACGATGGTCAACGCGACCGGCGACACCTGCTCGGCGCTGATGATCTCGCGCCTCGTCGAAGGAAAAGACTGGTTCGCGAAGGCCATAGCAGAAAAATCGGAGGAAGCGGCGTAACTTTACGGGCGTAAGGTGCTCCGACAGCAAATAACGCCAAGCGGAGCCTCCGGCGCGCGTCCGGGACTCCGCTTTTTATATATCCTCCGACGTTTTCGCAAAGACGACCGGTTTTCAACGGCGATTTTATGATAAAATCCTGAAACAACAGATACAAGGGGGCTTTCGATGGCGAAGCTCTTCCTGGATAGAAGGAGGAATCGGACGGATGAAAAGGACGGCAATTCTTGCGGCAGCGGCGGCCGTACTCTTTGCGGCGCTCTCGGCGCATGGCGCGGAGCTCATAGGCGAGGCGAAGGCCAAGGAGATAGCGCTGAAGCACGCCGGCGTAGAGCCGCATACGGCGCGCTTTACAAAGACGGAGTTCGACAGAGAGCACGGCAGGGCGGAATATGAGTTAGAATTCTTTGCCGGCAGCGTAGAATACGATTACGAGATAGATGCCGAAAGCGGCGAGGTGTGCGGCTTCTCTCACGAGAGAAGAGGCGGCGCGCCAGGGGAAATTGGCGGTCCCGCCACGATCGGCGAGGACGAGGCCAGGAGAATCGCGCTCTCCCGCGTTCGGGGGGCGACCGAGGGGGACGTCAGAAAGCTCAGGCTTGAGAACGAAGACGGAAGAAAAATCTATCAGTGCGAAATCTTTTACGGCGGCAGGGAATACGAATTTGAGATAGACGCCGGGAGCGGCGAAGTGCTCAAATTAGAGGCGGACCGCTGAGCCGCCCGAATCCGTCGCGGAAAAAAGCGGCGAGGCGCGTACTTTTGACGCGCCTCGCCGCTTCGTGTGAGAGAGAGGTTTTAAGGAAGGTACTTTTTAGAGAAATACCTTCAGGCTTTTTTATTTGTCCTCCTTCGAAGCGTTATGCGCAGCGGAGCCGCAGCCGCTGCAGCCGTTCGAACAGCCGCAGGAGCATTTGCCCTCGCGCTTGTCCCTGCTCAGCTTTGCGATTATCGCGACCACCGCGATAAAGAGCAGGGCGCTTATCACTATCGTTGCAGCCATTGAAATCCACCCCTTTATAACTAAGCGCGTGCGCTGTCCGCGCCTGCGTAAGCCGAAATGCGGTCTTTCTTAACAACAGGGCGGAAGATCATATAGGCAGCGCCTATAACGATTGCGGCGGCAAGCGCGGACAGCATATTGAAAGCGTGTCCCCAGGCGACGAGCCCCAGCTGGTAGACTACGAAGGACGCCGCGTAGGCGTATAAGGTCTGGTAGCCTATCGCAATGCAGGTCCACTTCGCGCTGTTCATCTCGCGCTTGATCGCCCCCATAGCGGCGAAGCAGGGCGCGCAGAGCAGGTTGAACACCAGGAACGAGTAGGCTGCAAGCGGCGTATAGTGAGCCTGAAGCGCTTTCCATATTTCCGCGCCGTCCTCCGAGAGCTCGGCGTAGCCGAAGAGTATCCCGAAGGTGCCTACGACGTTCTCCTTGGCTACGAGCCCCGTGAAGGCCGCGACGGCCGACTGCCAGGTACCCCAGCCGAGAGGCGCGAATATCCACGCTATCGAGTTTCCTATCTTCGCGAGGAAGCCGTCGGATAGGTCCTCCACCATCGCGAAATGTCCGTCGACATAGCCGAAGCTCGACGTGAACCAGACGAAAATCGTTGAGAGCAGGATTATCGTTCCGGCTTTTTTAATGAAGCTGTAGCCGCGCTCCCATGTACTCGACGCTATGTTGGCGATCGAAGGCATATGGTATTCGGGGAGCTCCATAACAAAAGGCGCGCTCTCTCCGGCGAAAAGGGAGGTCTTCTTTAGCATCAGACCGGAGATTATGATCGAGGCAATACCGACGAAGTAGGCTGAGGGGGCAACCCACCACGTCCCGCCGAAGAGCGCGCCTGCGATGAGAGCGATTATCGGCAGCTTAGCGCCGCAGGGCATAAAGGTCGTAGTCATAATAGTCATGCGGCGGTCGTGCTCGTTTTCTATCGTGCGCGAGGCCATGACCCCAGGAACGCCGCAGCCGGTGGCTACGATCATCGGTATGAAAGATTTGCCCGAAAGCCCGAAGCGGCGGAATATCCTGTCGAGGATGAACGCGACGCGCGCCATATAGCCTGAGTACTCCAGCACCGCTAAGAGCGCGAAGAGGACGAACATCTGCGGCACGAAGCCGAGCACAGCGCCGACGCCGGCGACTATTCCGTCGAGTATCAGGCTCTGCAGCCAGTCGGCGACATCAAGCGACGCGAGGAAACCCTCGACCGCCGGCGGGATGACCTCGCCGAAGAGGACGTCGTTGGTCCAGTCGGTGACGAACGTTCCGACCGTCGTCACCGAAATGTAATACACCACAAAAACAATTGCTGCGAATATCGGCAGCGCGAGCACGCGGTTCGTCACGACCGAGTCGATCCTGTCGGTGACGGTAAGAAGATTTTCCCCCTGCTTCTTATGCGCCTCGTGGATCATCGACGCGATGTAACCGTACCTTTCGCCTGTGACAATGCTCTCGGCGTCGTCGTCGAATTCCGCTTCGCAGCGCTCGCGCACCTCCTTCGCGGCGGCTAACGCGCCCTTGTTATTTTTGAAGCTCTCGGCGGCCTGCGGATCTCCCTCGAAAAGCTTTATCGCGTACCAGCGCTTCTCGCACGACGGGACCTCGCCGGCGAAGGAGGCTTCTATCTCGGCGAGCGCGCTTTCGACCGCGCGGCCGAAAATTTTCTTCACCTCGCCGGAGACTCTTTTCTCCGCGGCGCCGAGCGCCGCTATTACGAGCTCCTCTATGCCGCTGTTCTTCAGCGCCGATATCTCGACCGCCGGCATCCCCAGCTTCTTCGAGAGCACAGCGCAGTCGATCGTTTCGCCGCGCTTCTTCACGACGTCGATCATGTTCACCGCGGCGACCATCGGTATGCCGAGCTCCGCGAGCTGCGTCGTGAGGTAGAGATTGCGTTCCAGATTGCTTCCGTCGATAATGTTTATTATCGCGTCCGGGCGCTCGTCGAGCAGATAATTCCTCGCGATGCGCTCCTCGGGGCTGTACGGCGCGAGAGAATAGATTCCCGGGAGGTCAGCTATCTTCACGTCCTTATGTCCACGGAGGACGCCCTCCTTCTTCTCGACCGTGACGCCGGGCCAGTTGCCGACCGACTGATTCGCGCCGGTCAACACGTTGAATAAAGTGGTTTTCCCGCTGTTCGGGTTCCCCGCAAGTGCTATCTTCATTACCATGCTATTTCCCCCTCGTTAGCTAAAGCTAACTTAAAATAGACTTAAAAAAGCGAAAAGCAAAAGCCGTTCGCAAAGAGTGCCGGCCGCGTAACTACTCTACTTCGACGATCTCTCCCTCGGCCTTTCGCAGAGAGAGGTCGTAGCCCCGCACCGTTACTTCGATGGGATCTCCCAGCGGCGCCATCTTCAAGACGTCCACCTTAGTCCCCTTCGTTATCCCCATATCCAACAGTCTGCGACGCAGCGCGCCTGTTCCGTGCACCTTAACGACGCTGACCGATTCCCCGGGGTTCACATCCCTCAGAGTCTTCATGACAATCCCCTCCATTGTCAAATCATAATTTTGAGTGCCGCCTGATGGTCTATCGCTATGCGCGAACCCTTTATGCCGACGATGAGATTGCCGGAATTTTTCGAGATCACGACGACCTCCGCGCCGGGGACGAAGCCGAGCCCCTCGATGAACCGCCTCTTTTTGCCCTCGCCGCCGACATTCTTTATCGTGTGTATCTCACCTGCGTTCGCCATAACCAAAGGCATCATGGCCAAAACCTCCGTTCCGCAGCGATTAGCTTTCGCTAACCTCGTCACTGCAATAGGTTAGCACCGGCTAATTATTTTGTCAACAGTCCGCGCAGAAGCCCTTGAGGGAAAAATAAAAATCCGCCGCAGCGCCTCCATTAGGCATTCCGTAGGCCGCTCGTCCGTGAAATTCTCAAAATAAAACACAGTACAAATCTCATACGGCGCCATAGCCGCCTTACGCTTGGCGCAGAAAAAGCAGCGAGACGCGTCCAAAAGGACGCGTCTCGCTGCTTCGTGTGAGAGAGAGGTTTAAGGAAGGTACTCAGAGAAATGTCTTAAGTTTTTTTATTTGTCCTCCTTTGAAGTGTTATGCGTCGCGGAGCCGCAGCAACCGCATGAACAGCCGGAGCATTTGCCTTCGCGCCTGTCCCTGCTCAGCTTCGTGATTATCGCGGCCGCCGCGATAAAGAGCAGAACGCTTATCGCTATCGTCGTCACTGAAAATCCCCCTCCTTCATAATCATCTGAGAGCGGGCGTCGTCACGCATATAACGCATGCGGCAATCGCGGACGGCATATCGAAAAAAAGGCGCGCTCTCCCCGGCGAAAAGGGAGGTCTTCTTTAACGTCAGACCGGAGATTATGATCGAGGCAATACCGACGAAGCGGGCTGAGGGGGCAACCCACCACGTCCCGCCGAAGAGCGCGCCTGCGATGAGAGCAATTATCGGCGGCTTCGCGCCGCAGAGCCCGAAGGTGGCAGCCATAACAGCCATGCGGCGGGCGCGTCCGTTCTTCTCGGCCGTGACGCCTGCCCAGCCGTCGCGCGGCTGATCCGCGCCGGCCGGCGAGTTGGATAAAGCTATTTTTCCGCCGTTTGGATTTCCAGTAAGCGTCGCTTCCATGACCATCTGCCGCCCCTTCCTTAGTTAGCAGAAACTAACTTAAATGGATTTAAAAAAGCGAAAAGTAAAAACTATCCGCCAAAACTGCTAACTGTGCAATTACTCCCCTGTTTTATACCCTCAGACGTCAATCATAACCTTGAATGCCGCACGAGCGTCTGTCTTCCGCAGCGATTAGCCTGCGCTAACCCCACTGCACTGATAGGTTAGCACCGGCTAACCATTTTGTCAACAGCTTTTTGGGGGAAAAATAAAAAAATCAGCAGGAAAATTTGAAAATTATTCCGACCGCGGCGGAGATCACTATAAAGGAGACAAAGCTCCACTTCAGCCTCTTTTGGGCGGCGTAAAGAATGATGCCGAAAACAATCGCTTTCCAGTTGAGGGCGGACGCGAGCGCGGAAAAACTTACCGGCGCGCAGAATTTATCGAAGGAGAGCATCGCGGCCGCGAAGACCTTCACTCCGGCCGCGCACAGGAGCGCGATCGACGCGGGGCGCAGCCCGTAAAAAGCGTCCTTCACGACGACGTTTTCATGAAAATTTTCCAGGAGATTCGCGACGAGCAGAACGACGACGATCGACGGCAGAATCAACCCAAGCGTCGCGGCAGCGGCGCCCGGTGCGCCGGCCGTGATAAAGCCGGCGAAAGTCGCCATGTTGACGCCTATCGCGCCCGGCGTCGACTCGGCGACGGCTATCATGTTCGCGACGTCGGTCGGAGTGAACCAGCCGCTCTTCGCCGACAGCGCATAGAGGAAGGGCAGAGTGGCGAGCCCGCCGCCCACCGCGAAGAGCCCGACCTTGAAAAATTCGTAAAAGAGGTTCAGCAGTAGAATCATCTTCCGCCCCTCTTGCAGCGCCGCCACGCGGCCCCGAAGAGCGCCGACGCGGCGACCACCGCAGCCGGGCTCACCGAAAAGGGCAGCAACGGCGACGCGGCGCAGAGCGCGAAGACGAGCGCGAAAATAAAAAAGGTGGCGACGTCGGTAACGGAATTCCGCCACAGCCGCGCCACCGCGTTCGCGACGAGCACGCAGACGCAGACGCGCACGCCGGCGAAAGCGTCGCGGACGACGGGGTATTCGGCGAACGCGCGCAGCGAAGCGGCGAGAAGCGCTATGACAAAGAGCGGCGCCGTGACGAAGCCGAAGGTCGCGGCGAAGCCGCCGGCCGCCCCGCCCCTCTTATCGCCGATGAAGGTCGAGACGTTTATCGCGACGACGCCCGGCGTGCACTGCCCGACCGCGTAATAATCGGTCAGCTCCTCCTCCGTGATCCAGCCGCGCTCCTCGATGAATTCGCGGCGCAGTACGGGATACATAGCAAGCCCCCCGCCGAAAGTTACGGAGCCGATTTTCAGGAATATCAGATAAAGGCGAAGGAGATTTTTCACAGAAAAAACCAAAATGTCTTAAAAACATCCGCGCTATTTGCCGAAAGCAACGGTCCCGAACGGCCGCATCCTTTTAAAGCATCTCCGAGGGGCATAATATTTAGCATATCTATCCGGTACATAAGTCAGCGCCATTCTTCTCACGCCCATCCCCGCGCCGGTCAGCGTCCACTGCCGCCGCGGCCATGAGCGATATTTTTATTCATAGTATTGTATGAAGATTACGATGTCAACGGAGAAGTTTTACGCAAGCAATCTATAAAGGCCCAGGCTTTGTGAGTCTGGGCCTTTAACATCGCAAATCTGACGCTGGGCCTCACATGGAGTTCCGTTAGCGGCAGACTGCACAAAACTGTCAGCGAGTCGGCATCGCTACCGAAACCTGTCTGGGCCGTGAGCTTCCCGGCAGGGCGAACGCGACTGCGGCGCCTGCCGGGTCGTTTGTTACGCTTACTTTTTCATCTCCTCAAGAGCCTCTTTGATCCTTGACGGTATGGCCGGTATCGTCTTAACGCGCGCTCCGCATGCCGCGTAGATGGCGTTGCCTACCGCGGCGTGCGGTCCGGAAAGCGGCATCTCGCCGGTCCCAGACGCCCCGAACGGACCAAGCGGACGCGGCACTTCCGAATGTATCAGCGTAAGGTCGTCCGTGATGTCTTTGATGTACGGGAAGCCCATCGTCACGAAGTTGTGGTATTTCGATTCGTCGAGGAAGTCTTCCGTGAGCGCAAGACCGATGCCCTGCGCCACTCCGCCGTATTGCTGACCGTCTACTACTAGGTAGTTGTTGATGACTCCTACGTCGCCGCAGAGGACGAATTGTTCGCAGTGCGCCTTGAAGGTCTTCATATCGACGGAGACCAGCGCGAGGTTGACGGCGAACATGTGGAAGGCGAAGGGGATGCCTTTGCCACTGTCTTTGTCGTTGCCGCAGCAGCTCTCGACGGAGCCGTCTTTGCGCTGTATCTTGGCCTGCCATTTGCCTTCGTAGAAGGTCGGGATGCCTTCTGCTATCATTTCGTCGTAGGTACGGTATGTGCCGTCCGGTTTGCGCATCGCGTCGAGCAGTTTGTTGCAGCTGTCTACTATCGCGTTGCCGGTCATCGTCTGCGAACGGCTGGCCGCCGCCGCTCCGCTGTTCGGGCAGCGCGCCGTGTCGTTCATGTAGAGTTTGATCTGTTCCGGGGAAAGGTTCAAGGGCCTGAGCGCTTCGTGCGCCGTGCCGACGGTGCCCATGTCGGCCCCTTGTCCGTGGTCTTCCCAGGTGTTGTAGATCATGACGCTTCCGTCTTTGAGAAGTTCGATGTTGCTGCCGGATTCGTCGGCCCCGTCGTCGTTCGCGTTGTAGATGCTGACGGAGACTCCTACTCCGTATTTCTTCTCAGGCGTCGATAGTTCTTTGGCTTTCTTTTTCATTTCTTCGTAGACGGGACGCGCTTTTTTCATCATTTCCGGCAGCGGGAATACTTCCGGCGCGTAGCCCGACGGGAATTGACCACGAGGATTGTCGGTGAAGGGCGCCCATTCGAGGAGGTTTTGTTCTCTAAAGTCGAAGGGGTCTATGCCGCATTCGTAGGCCAGCATGTCCATCGCCGTTTCGACTCCCCAATATATCTGCGGCGAGCCGTAGGCGCGGAAGGCGGAGCTCCAGCGATGGTTGGTCCAGATGGTGTACGCCGTTACGCGCATGTCGTCGTAGGCGTAGGGGGAGAAGAAGAATTGTCCGCTTTTGTTTGTTAGGTCGTTCGCGGATTCACTGCAGGGGCCGTGGTCGATCCAGCATGTCCCTTCTACTCCGACGAGTTTGCCTTTCGCGTCCGCGCCGGCCCTGATGTGCATGAGGGAGGGCGAGCGTTTCGGCGTGCGTTGGTTGTGTTCTTTCATGTCGACGCGCATGTATACCGGACGCCCAGTCGTCATTAGGGCGAGCGCAAGGTATTGCTCGTTGGTGACTGTCGTCTTGTAGCCGAAGGAGGCACCCATGTTGTTTTCGATGATACGAATTTTCGACGGCGGCAGCCCTATGGCGCGCGCGAGTTTGACTATCGCGAAGTAGATGGCGCAGGATTTGGAGTGGATCGTCACGCGCCCTTCGTCGTCGTAGTACGCGTATCCACAGTCGGCTTCGAGGACCATGTGCGGCTGGCGGGAACTGTAGAATTCGTCGTCTATTTTGTGCGCCGCGTTTGTAATTATGTCGTGCGGGTCTTCTCCTTTCGTGAAGCAGCGCTTGTTCCACGCATTGGGCATGCCGTCTATGCCGGGGCAGTCGTCGAAGACGCTGACGGCATCTTCTTTGATCGCTTCGCGTACGTTGATGAGTTCGGGAAGAGGTTCGTAGTCGACTTTGACTTTCTGCGCAGCCGCGCGAGCGTGTTCTTCGGTGTCGGCGACGACTACGGCGACTATGTCGCCCCACTGGCGGATTTTGTCGCCTTCTTCTACCATGATGCGGCGCTCCCAACCGTCGGTGACGGCGGAGTCGCACCCTACCTGTCCGCGCAGACGGTTGGTGCCTTTGACGTCTTTGTAGGTGCAGACTTTTACGACTCCTTCGCATTTCTCCGCTTCGCTTATGTTTATCTTGTTGACTTTCGCGTGGCGGACTCCTTCCAGAGCATATGGATAGGCGAAGAGGAATTCTTCCGGCAGTTTGAGGCGGTCGTCGTCGCCGAAGTCCCACAGGCCGGTCGCCTTGTATACCGCGCTCGGACGCGGATAGCTCGAGTTCCATACTTTGTCGCCCGGCTTGTACATCTTGGCGAGCTCTTCTATCTTCTCTTCGCCGCGCAGGATCGCCGCGGCTTTCATCACCGCGTCTACTATCTGTTTGTAGCCGGTGCAGCGGCAGGCCATCCAGTTCTTGCCGAACCAGTCGCGGACTTCTTCGCGCGTCGGGTTTTTGTTCTCGTCGAGGAGCGCTTTGCCGCACATGATGAAGCCCGGCGTGCAGAAACCGCACTGGATCGCTCCGCATACTATCATCGCCCACTGCAGCGCGTGCAAATTCTCCGGCGTGCCTACGCCCTCGATAGTCGTGATCTGCGAGAACTCGGGAACGCTCTTCCAGCGCGTGATGCACGCGCGGACGACCTTGCCGTTTAAGATGACATTGCAGACGCCGCACTGCCCGCAATTGCAGCCGCGCTTAGTACCCGTCATCTTGAGCTGTTCGCGGAGGACTGTAAGCAGCGTTACCTCCGGCTTGCCTATCACGCGGCGTGGAACTCCGTTGACGGTGAGCTTCTTGACCACATAGCCGCCCGCTAACTGCGCCTCTGTCTTTTCTTTTGCCATTTGAAAACTCCTCTCCAATTCTTATAGGGGCGCTCTAAAAACGCCAACTTTCTTGTTGTGTCCGATTAAAAAAACTCTCTTAACAGTTACTTCCAGGCATATGGGGCCAGCTCTTTGTCCTCTCACTCGCCCCTGGACTTTTGCCAGTCCGAGGCCCGCTTTCTTATGGAACTTTTTCGGACTCCTCTTCTCCTCTGATTTATCTGCAACAGCCCTCCTCTGCGCGTTATTTGAATGGTTGACAGACTTTCATGATTACGACACAGAGGAGGCGCTGTGCATAGCTATAAGCAAAAGGTACTCTCAGTTTTTTAAGACCTCTAAACGGCTTCGTAAGTATCCGCTTCTGCTGCTTTCCTGGCCCGGTAGTCGCGCACGTTACGGGCTACCACAAACACTACGAAAATGAAACCCACATAACCGTTGATCACATATACGATATTGACCAGACGGTTGAAAGGCAGAGCCACGGCGATAAAGAAACCGGCCACTCCCAAAATGACGGTGAGCCACCGATATTTTTGGGTCTTTTCCTCCGCCATCCGGTTGACACCGGTCCACAGCAGCGGACAAGCGGTTGTATAAACGCCCAGGAATACCACTACCGAATAAACGGTAGCCGCCAGGGGGCTGACATTGTCGATGATCAGCAATAAGGGCACCTGAGAATTCCGAATCATCTCAATATTGGCGATCTCCGCTAAAGACACAATGCCAAAGGCGAGAGATACCATAAAGATACCCAGCAAAGCGCCATATCTGGCATTTTTGAAATTCTTTTCCTGGCGCCCGATGCCTGCGAAGAAAGCTACCATCCACATGATAGCGAAACCGATATCCGAGATAATAGCCTGCCACCAAGTGGGGGCAGCCTTCATGATGTCCAGCGTGGGAGCCAATTCGCTGCCCCGGCTGATGCCAGTATCCGCAAAAACGATGCCCAACACCGCGCCGGCAATGCACAGCAAAATCAGCACCGGCCCCATGCGGCCGATCACATCCACCATCTTCCCTAAACCAAACACCACGGTAGCCACGCCGGTCACTGCAATAAGCAGCACGCCCACCCAGGTGGGCAGCCCGTATTGCTGCCACAAAACAGCGCCGCCGCCGGAACACATCACCACGAAGCATAAATAGCAAAAGATCGTGGCGAACCAGTCGTAGAAAGACCCAACATATTTGCCGCAAAAGTGGCGACACACCTGTTGCATCCCATTCTCAAAATGTCCCTGATGACCCGCCACCATAAAGTTATCGTTGAGATACCAAAAAAATATAAAGTAAATTACGCAGCTAACAAGAGAAATTAACCCGTAAGCGGCAAAATATTGTAGCATCTCCTGGCCGGTGGCATAACCGGCTCCCATATAATAAGCGACAACGGAACCGGCTATAACTAATACTCTTTTCCAGCTAATTTCCTGATCAGTCATAGTTACGTTGCTCTCCCCTCTATTAAAAATGGCAGATCTTTTAACTTACAACAGCTCATGGCAGACTTGGGCGAGGGCTTGCTGGAACAGGTCCATGAGCAATTGGCATTCGGCTGCGGTGATATTGATCGGGGGGGAGATGATGCGATGGTCGCCGCTGGTTTCGTTGATGGAGTAGCCTCCGGGGTACAGGGCCAAGCCCAGCTTCATCCCCGCCTGTTCAAGCTTGGCGTTGAAACCGGCTTTGGCCGGGAACGGCTGTTTGGTAGCCGGATCAGCCACAAATTCCACTCCTATCAGCAGGCCTTCGCCGCGGATGTCTCCTATCACCGGCAATTCCGCGGCCATTTCCGCCAGCCGGCCTTTAATGTAGGCACCTTGCTTTGCCGCGTTTTCCGCGAGCCGCTCCCGCTGAATGATCTCCACCGCTTTGTTCCCTACCGCGCAGGCCAGAGGATTCCCCGAATAGGTATAGCCATGGGTAAACTTGCCGCTACCTTTCTTGACAGCCTCTACCACCCTGCCGTCCGCCATCACGCCGCCCAAGGGGAAATAACAGGAGCTGACGCCTTTGGCAAACGTCAGGATATCCGGGACCACATCAAAATATTCCATGGCGAAATGCCGTCCTGTCCGGCCAAAACCAGTCATCACCTCGTCAAAGATCAGTAATACATCATACCGGTCGCAGATTTCCCTGACCGCCCGGTAATAGTCGTCCGGCGGACGCAGCGCGGATAAAGACGTACCGCCGATGGGCTCCGCCATAAACGCCGACACGTTCTCCGGTCCTTCCCGCAGAATGCAATTCTCCAACTCCTGCGCGCAGCGCAAGCCGCATTGGGGATAACTACGATCGTAAGGACAACGGTAACAATATGGAGCCTCAATATGTGGGCTGTCGAACAAATATGGATCATATTTTTGCCGCAGGCCCCGTTTTCCCGAGACCGACATCGCTCCGATGGTATTGCCGTGAAAACTCATCCACCGGGAGATCACCTTGTGCTTACAGCTCCGGCCATCCCGCTCCAGATAATATTGCCGGGCCAGCTTGACGGCCGTATCCGTAGCTTCCGAACCGCCGGAGACGAAATACACAGCTTCGTAATCCTGGCCGCTGTATTCCACAACACGGCGGGCCAGCTGCTCCGCCTGCTCGTTGGTAAAGCTGTGCATATGGGTATAGGCTAATGTGGCCGCCTGCTTACCCATGGTCTCCGCTATCTCCTCGTTACCATGACCTAAATTTGCGGAAACAGAACCACTGCACGCGTCAATATATTTCCGCCCATCTTTGTCGTATAGGTAAATGCCCTTTCCTCGAACGATGGTGGACAAACGCTTATTGAAATTCCGATAAAATACCTTGCTCTCAGTGACCTTCACCGGCTTCGCCCCCCATATCTTGTTTTGCGCATTATTTCTTTACTATCGCTACCAGGTCTAATTCCACCTTGCACCCCGGCGTGGTCAGCGCGTTCACCGCCACAATTGTGCTGACCGGACGGTTCTTCGCGAAATATTTGTTCCGCACCGGCGCTACCTGCGGATAATCATTAACGTCCGTCAAAAAAATCTGTGCTTTCACCACATCATTCAACCCGGCCCCCGCTGCTTTGAGCAGTTGCTCCGCCAGCTTGAAAGCCTGCTCCGCCTGCCCGGCTACATCCCCCGGACACACTACTCCGCCGTCCTGGTCGATAGAGGTCTGCCCGGTCAGATAAATCATTTTGCAATCCCCCACTTCGACCGTTAAAGCCGGCGAATAAGCGGGCGCTCCCGGCGCTGTTCCCGGTACGTAAACCGCTTCCTTAAACATTCTTTTATCCTCCTTCTATCTAATTCAACCGATGTTCCCAAGGCTCCGGATACGCCGTACAACGTGCCTGTGTGATTTCCGGCATCGATTCCGGAGCCATTTCCCGCGTTGTCGTCCGCCGTTTCCGGAAGGCGAATGCCGCGCGTATCCCGTCACTGTCAAATCGGCGCTGTTAAAGGCCGTGATAGACGTTTGCCGACGCCCTTTTCCGCCTGCCCGTCCCCCTTCGGTGCAACGAGGAGTCATGGAGATAACCGCTTGATTAGTCCCGGACATCAAGTCCATAGCTCCTCCCGCTTCCAACTGCCGGTTGGCGTTGTAATCGGTGGCCGTATTATCCGGCCAAGTCCCTGCCCTCAGCCTCCCGTCCCCCGCGTGAATTGCGATATACTCCGGCCGTATACAATACGGTGCCGTGGCGGCATACCCATTACGCGATTGAGAAATATATAGGGCCCGTCATTGGTAAATTCCTTCGCTGCTAATACAAGGATTTCCTGGTGATGGAGAAAGGTTCGATGGGAATCATGGAATCCCGGAAAGCCACCTGCTGGGCAATAGTGAAGCCGCAACCCAAGCCCAGGGCCATGCCGCCGCCATTCAAGCCGGAAGCCATAACGAAGCCCTCCACGCCCGGAACGGCGCCCATGACCGGCAGATCATCCTTGGTATAGGGGAAGAAATTGGCGAAAGAACGAATAATATTGACCTTTTTGTTCCGTAGAGGCGGCGTCAGGTCGTTGATGCATTTGGCGATAGCCACCGGGCATTCGAAATTGACCAAATTATCATAGCCCACGAAATCTTCAGTGCTGCCCAACAGAAGATTGCCTTTACGCAGTTGGGTGTAAACGTAACCCGCTTCCAATTCCTCGACTTCGCCAGCCTCGATGGCCTCAAGCTTTTTGGCCTTGGCCAATTCTTCGAACACGTAGGTAGCGCTCATCATCACGGTGTCCATGAAGGGAGCAATGGGCTCGCTGACCAGCACCGTCATGCGGTTGGGCAATATTGGAATATCCACATTGACCAGCTTGCCTATTTGGGCGGCCCAAGAACCGGTAGCGTTGACCACAACGTCGGTACGGATAGTGCCGCGGCTGCATTCCACCTCGTGTACGCGGCTGCCTTTAAGATTGATAGCGGTCACGTCGGTCTGCGTCCACACCTCTCCGCCCTGCGCTTTGATAGCGTCTTTCAGCGCTACACAAACCAAAATAGAGTTGACGCAGCCGTCCAGCGGATTCCAGGTGGCGCCCACCACATGCTTGGATACCTGCGGTAAGCGTGCGTGGAAATCCGCAGCGTCCAGCAATTGCATTTCTATCATACCTTCGTTCCAGCGGCCCTGCACCCAGGGCTTGAACAGCTTCATCTCTTCCTCTGACTCCGCCACGATGTAGCCGCCGCAATTGTTGTATTCCACATCCATCCCGAACGTTTCTTCGAAATTGGCATAGAATTGCTGGCTCAAGCGGGCGAAGGGCAATACGGCCTGTTTACGCGAGGACAGCCAGACCCAAGCCTCATTGGAGCCCGAAGCGCCGGAACCTACATCTTTTTTCTCGATCAGAATCACCTTTTTGCCAAAACGGCACAGAAAATAGGCTGAAGCAAGACCGAAAATACCGCCGCCCAATACCACCACATCGGCTTCTGTCTTGAGTTTCTCGTTCATTTCTCTCCCTCCCCCAAAGCGTCTATAGGTAACGGACGCACCGGCGGACGCGCCGTGTTCTGGCGGACATTTTCCCCATCCAACCCAGTTTTTTCCCGGATGATATTGGTGATCAGGCGGGAGCAAGTGCGCCCTTGGCAAATCCCCATTCCGGCGGTTGTGCGTTTTTTAATCTCGTTGATACTGTGTTCGCCTTTGGCGATGGCAGTCTCAATATCAGCTAAAGTGATCTCGTTACAACGACAAATGATCAACTTGCTTTTGTCGATCTCGTTTCCCATCGTTAATCCCTCCTGCCATCAAAAATTAAAGGCGTTTGATGCCCCGGGCTTCCATCAACAGATCTTTGGGCACCCAAACCTGTATCACCGGGGTTTTATCACTGGCCTTAGTAGAGAGGACTTTTTCCACATTGCCCTCGCAAATAACCTCGCCGGCCCGGTTGACCACCTGGACCAGCTGCCCCGCCGTCGGCAGAGGCAAATACTCATGGGGGAAGCTGACCTTGCCCAACTGCCCCTCTGGGCTGCCGTCCACAATAAAAATCGCCAATCCAGGGCAGCCAAACACGCAACTGCCGCAGCCGGTGCATTTGGAGGCGTCCAGTTTAGGCAGATCGGTTATATCGTCGCCAATAGTAATGGCGGAAAATTTGCAAGTAGTGGTGCAGGGGTCGCAGGGAATATCCTGCACGCACTCAATAACCGCAACCGGCCCCTGGCAAATACGCTCCCAGGTAGGTAAGGCCGGCAAACGCCGCACCTCCTCAGGGGACAGATAGCCTTTTGTCGCTAATGATCGCCATTCCATTATTCACTCATCCTCCCCATCAAATTTTCTTTTCCAGCCTGGCGCTTATCGCCGTAGGAACCGCTGCGCAGGTTGCGCAAGCGCAAGCGAATAGCGCCTTTTTCCGCTTCCGCTGCGTCCGCGGACGGATGACCGAGGGCTTCCGCCACGGCCACGCCGGCCAGACGGCCTTCGTCTAAGGCGGTGCTGGCTTCTTCCACGCCGGCCAGGTCGCCGGCAACATAAACGTCCGGTTCGCTGGTACGCATATTCTGGTCGTGTATCGGCACATACCCTCCCAAAGTGGGCAGATAAGCCATCCTGCACTGAGCCAGTCTCGCCAGTTCCACTAAGGGGGACAGCCCCACGCTCAGACAGATCATATCTACGTCCAACTCTGTTTCCGTGCCGGGTATGGGCTGCCACTGTTCATCGAGCTTCTGAATGACGGCTTTTTCCACATAGCCGTTGGGGCCGATGGCCTCGGTAATGGTATGGCTGCACAGGATCGGCACACCGGCTCGGGCGATTTTCGCCGCGTGAACGCCGTAACCACCGATGCTGGGAGCAGCTTCAATAACGGTGACCTGTTCAGCGCCGGCTTGTAATAACTGATATGTAACGATAAGCCCCACATTGCCGCTGCCTACCATCAGCACACGTTTGCCTGGCAAGACTCGGTGCATATTCATCATGGTCTGGCAAGCGCCGGCGCCCATCACCCCCGGCAAAGTCCAGCCGGAGAAAGCCAAAGCGTTTTCCATGGCTCCCGTAGCGATAATCAGCTTTTTGAATCCCCACTGCTGCACTTTGCCGTCACTGGTAAATACGCCCAGTTTATTCTCACGGAAAACGCCCCAGACCACCGAATTAGTCATGATGCGCACCCCAAGGGACAGGGCTTCTTCTTCCAGCTTTTGCCCCAGCACAAAGCCGCGTACTCCGGCCTGATGCTCCGCGGAGCCGAAAAATTTATGTAATTGTTTGATTAACTGACCTCCGCAGCTCCTGTTCTCGTCGAATACCACTACAGAGCCGCAACCGTATTTGGCCGCCTCAACGGCGGCGCCAAGGCCGGCTGGGCCGGCGCCGATGATTATTACCTCTGCCTCACGCATAATTATCACCTCTGTTTCTTATTCGATCTTTCCATGACCATGCTGGGTTTCTACGACCATACCAGCCCGCAGCGGCTCGACGCAAGTCCTTACGTTGACGCGTCCATCCACGGTCATCCTGCACTCGTTACAGCGCCCGATAGCGCAGAAGATACTGCGCGGGTCGTCGTTCTTTTGACTGTAATGCAATATCACATGACCGGCGGCAAACAGAGCGGCGGCGATAGGCTCGCCTTCAGCACCTTCCACTGGAGTCCCGTTGAAATAGAAGGTCACCATTTTCGTGCTTTCAGCTTCCCCCAGGATCGGATGATTTTTTACTCGCATAACAACACCTCCTTTCTGAAGCAAGATAGCCCCTCTTTGTAAATCAAAACCCACTCAACTCACTCAAACTGATAAAACCGGGCGGTTTTGGATGTCTGCGGCGGTTTACCAACGGAGATACCCGCCGCTAGCTCACACAAATCAATCTTCCCCTCACACAGAAGGGGAACAGCGCGTATTCCGGCAACTCTCACGCCCGCTTTCCCGTAATCGGCGAACAGACGGCGTTCAAGAATTTTCGGCTCGCCGCTTTTGCTGACGTGCTGCATTGCGATATAAACCCGTTTTGCCCCGGCTAAGAGGCCTTATGGCTCCTCTCAAGCCGAGCGTTTTTCCTATAAATTAAATTTCAAGAGAATATGATGCTTTGGTAATAATAGTTCGTCTATCGCCGAGAGTTCCCCGCGAACTGTTGCGGTACTCGTTCTCTCTTCTAATACAATTAAGTAAGTATAAGTCTGACCAAGCCCCCAGATAGCCTTTATCTAAGGATTTTTATATCATATCGTTTTTGTCAGCGCTGTCAGTCGGCAATCTCCCCGCTTTCGTGAATTTTTGACACGAGCTCCATTATTTTAGGATCTGTCGGCGCGGTGAAGTTGCTGGCGACAAAGAGCACGACGAAGCTGATGGGGATGGCTACCAGCACATGGGAAAGAGGCGGCATTTTTGTAAACCAGAGAAGGTAACAGTAGCTGATCCCCCCGGACAGGCAGCTCAACAAAGCCGCCCGAGGCGTGGCCTTTTTCCACCATATTCCTAAAAGTATCGGGGCTAGCAGAGAAGAGCCGAGCAAACCGACCGCCGCAGTATACAGCATGGTAAGGAGCTTCGGCGGATTCAGCGCGAAATAGATCGCCAGCACCCCGGCTATCCAGGTTATGATCAGCCCCATGCGCACTACCTTTTTGTCGGTAGCATCCTTATTGATATGTTTTTTGTATATATCGTTGACGGCCGCGCTGCTGACGGCGAGAATGAGCGCGTCGGTGGTGGACATCACGGCCGCCATGACGGCCGCTACGGCGATCCCTCTCATTATGGTGTTCGGCAGGAAATATTCCATCACCCTGAGAAAGACGGTATCCGCATCTTTGAGGTTCGGGAAGAGGACGTGTCCGGCAGAAGCGACCGCGAGGACGCCGACGACCGTCAGAATGGCGTAGAAGACCATGGAATAGTTCAGAGAGAGTTTTGCCGAGTAAGAGTCTCTGGCTGTGAAGACTCTCATTACCAGATGCGGGACTGTGCAGCCGGCGATGAGCCAGACGACGAAAGCGCCGGCATAGCTTATGAACGACATCTCTTTTAAATGGCCGAAGGCGGGGCTGGCGGCGGTCGCCTTCCCCAGCAGGGGAGTTACTCCGCCAAAGGAGGCGAAGACGACGAGGGAGAGCAAGATGACTACGGCGAACATCAGGATGCCCTGTAATACGTCGGTCAATGTTATCGCCCACATTCCGCCGATTGAGACGTAGAGGGTGAAGACTATCGCCGTTATTATCACCGCATAATGATACGGCAGCCCCAGCAGATATACGACGGTGATGCCGGCGGCTTTAAGCTGAGCGACGATATATACTTCCATCGCGACCATAATTATGAGAGGAACGACGATGCTCAGCGCTTTATTGTTATACCTTATATTCAGGTACTCCGGAACGGTGCGGACCTTTAGATCTCTCAAATGCTCCGCCACCAGGATCGCCGCGAAGGGAAAGCCTACGACGGCCCCGGCGTACATGGCAAAGACGTAAGGGACTCCGGCGTTGTAGGCGAGGCCGTTGACGCCCAATATGGAGCCGCCGCTGCCAAGCGCGGCCATCAGCGCCCACGAATTGGCGAATGTTCCTATCTTTCTCCCGGCGACCCAATAATCGTCCGAGGAAGAAGAAACTTTCCTGCTGGCCCATATTCCGATTATTATACAAATAAGGATATAAGATACAGTAAGCGACAGTTCGACAATTTTCATATAAAATTCGCTCCTTTATTTACTATCCTTGCTCTTGAGTACGAAGAAAAGGGTGACGAGCGGAGCCGCGAACATTAAAAGTCCCTGCACCCAGCCGAAGAGCGCGATCCCGTATATCAACGATGTCGATCTGATAGGCAAAAAAGATATGACACACAAAATCACCAGCGCGACAAAACAGATGAAGTCAGTTTTTTTCATTGAAAACCAGTTGTTCATTTTTTCGCCCCTTCCAACTTAACAAACTAAAGATAATTTGAGCTATTTCGTCTGCTCCTTATCTGACTTTACTTGCAATCAAAAACGCCCGAGCTCTTCGGAGACGGCAAAAGAGGCTTCTGTGATCTCTTTTAATTCCTCCACGGTTATCTGACTGGATATTTCCCTGAGAACCATCTTTCCCCCTTCAAAGCGGAATGAAGCGTATTCTGTGACGATCACGTCGGCCGCGCCGTAGCCGGTTATCGGCAAAGCACA
This sequence comes from Synergistes jonesii, assembly GCF_000712295.1. Classification (NCBI taxonomy): domain Bacteria; kingdom Thermotogati; phylum Synergistota; class Synergistia; order Synergistales; family Synergistaceae; genus Synergistes; species Synergistes jonesii. Next base: position 183,058 of record NZ_JMKI01000036.1, read on the forward strand.
TTTTTTTACAATTTTGCTTTTACCTTTTTTAGACATGTGCTGCATCGCTATATAGACTTTTTTAGCGCCCGATACCAAGTCCATCGCGCCGCCTACGCCGAGCATTTTGCCGTTGGGGATTATCCAGTTGGCGATGTTGCCTTCTTCGTCCACTTCGAACGCTCCGATGACGGTCGCGTCGACGTGTCCGCCGCGGATCATTCCAAAAGAGTCGGCGCTGTTCATATAGCTGCATCCCTTCGTCTCCGTGACCTTTACCCTACTGGCGTTTATCAGCAACGGGTCGATATGGGCCTCGTCCGCCACGGGCCCCACTCCCAACATGCCGTTTTCGGCCTGCAAGAAAACTCGCTTGCTCGTTATGTAATCAGCCACCATCGTGGGGATGCCGACGCCGAGATTGATAAACAAGTCGTGTCCTCTGCTCATTTCATCAAATTCTTTGGCGATGTATTTCGCTATTCTGACCTTCGCATCTTCTTCCGTAAAAGTAAACATTTCTAACAACTCCTTAATACGATTGCGTCTACATAGATATGCGGCGTTACGATGCTCTCGGGGTCAAGGGCTCCCGCCGGCACTATCTCTCCCACCTCGGCTATCACCGTTTGAGCGGCCGTCGCCATTACAGGGTTGAAATTTCTGGCGGTCTTGTGGTAAACGAGGTTTCCCAGCTCATCGGCTTTATCGGCGCAAATGAGGGCTACGTCGCCCCGGATGGCCTCCTGGAGCAGATACGTTTCTCCGTCGAATTCTTTTGTCTCTCTGCCTTTCGCAAGCTCCGTGCCCACCGCCGTTTTGGTGTAGAAGCCGGCGCTTCCTACTCCGGCCGCCCTTATGCCTTCTGCGAACGACCCCTGGGGTATAAGCTCTACGGTGATTTCGCCGGCGTTGTACGCCGCTGCGACTTCGGTGTTCCAATTGTAATAAGTGCCGATGAGCCCCTTTATTTTCTTTTTGGTCAGCAGCTGCCCCAAGCCTATGTTGGGGGAGCCTAGATCATTGCTTATTATCGTAAGCTCTTTTTTATCGCTTTCTACCAGCGCTTTGATGAGCTGTTTCGGATCGCCGGCGTTGCCGAAGCCGCTGATGAATATTTTGTCTCCGTCTTTTATCAATCCGATCGCTTCCTCAAAAGAACGAAGCTTCGTGCATTCTATTTTGTTCATCCCCTGCACCCCCCAGCCGTTTAGATTCTTTCAAAGGCCATGGCCATTCCCAGCCCGCCTGCGACGCAGATCGTCGCCAGCCCGTAGCGGACGCCTCTTTTCTGCATTTCATAAAGCAAGGTGGTCGTGATTCTGGAGCCGGAGCATCCGAGAGGATGCCCCAACGCGATGGCACCGCCGTTGACGTTGACTATCTCTCTGTTTAATCCGAGTTCGTTTATACAGGCGACCGACTGCGCCGCGAACGCCTCGTTGAGTTCTATGAGCTCGAAGTCTTCGAGTTTGAGCTTTTGCGGCTCAAGTATTTTCATCAGCTTGCGCGTGGCGGCCACCGGTCCTATTCCCATTATGCGCGGGTCCACTCCCACGGCGCACCCTGCGATGATGCGCGCCATGGGCTTCAGCCCGAGTTCTTCTACCTTTTCTTTTGACGCCACCAGCACCGCGGCCGCCCCGTCGTTGCGTCCCGACGCGTTCCCCGCGGTCACGAAGCCGTTTGGGAATACGGTTTTCAGTTTCGAAAGTTTTTCCATGTTGGTGTTGCGTTTGGGGAATTCGTCCGTGTCGAAAATAATCGGGTCTTTCTTGCGCTGCGGAACGATTACAGGTACGATCTCGTCTTTAAAGCGCCCGGAATCGATCGCGGCGACGGCCCTCGTCTGGCTTTCCAGAGCGAATTCGTCCTGCGCCTCGCGGGATATGTCGAATTGCCTCGCTATGTTGTCGGCGGTCTGAATCATCGAGAATGTCCCGTAGATGTCGTTGGGCTGGCTTTTAGGCTGGCTTTCTATATTGGGGTCTACAAATACGCCGTTGCCGTTGCCGACCCCGAATCTGGCGTTGCGGACGTAAAAGGGGGCCGTGCTCATGCTCTCTACTCCGCCCGTCAGAACGATGTCCGAATATCCGCACTGAATTTGCTGCATGCCGTTGAGTATAGCCTGCATCCCGGAGGCGCATTGGCGGTGAACGGTGTATGCCGGCGTCGACTCCGGGATCTGCAGCATGAGAGACACGACTCTTGCAATGTTGGGGGCGTCCGTTGTCTGCTTCGCCTGCCCGCAAATTACCTCGTCGATTATGTCTCTGTTGATGCCAGCTTTGTTTATGGCCCCTTCGAGGGCGACCCGCAGCAGCTCTTCGGGCTGCGTGTTCTTCAGGGTTCCGCCAATCGATCCGACGGCCGTTCTCGCCGCCGAAGCCACATACACTTCATTCATTGTTTACCATCGACCTTTCATCGTGTGCTGCGGACGTCTTGATTATTCGTAATATATCAAACGCCCCTGTAAACTCAGGTAATTTATCTATGCTTATGGTATCTATGGATAATTATTTTAAAAATGTTTTGTGAAATAAAAATCAGAGGGCTTTTTTGTAACGCAACACAAATCATTCGATAGTGCTACAATAGGCGTGGTCGAAATAATGCGGCTATAAGGCGTCCTTTCGTTTATATATATTTTAATTTGTATAAATAAATAAAAAATATGCTATGTTTTTATATGAAAATAAAAAGAATGAAATAAAACATCCTTTTATAATATAGGCGAGAGGAGGGAAAGTCGTGCGTGAGTTTATAGATGTCGAATGGCTTACGGAAATATCCATGTTCAAAAATCATATAAGGCTCGTCGCCGGCAAGGGAGGGCTCGACCGCCACGTGACATATGTAACTGTGCAAGAAGCGCCTGACTTTTATAAACAAATCGAAGGCGGGGAGTTCGTCCTTTCCACGTGGTATGCCTTCAAGGATGATATGGACGCAGGGCTCGACGCCATACGCAACCTGTGCGGCATGGCCTCCGGGGTCTGCATCAAGGTCAATAGGTTTATCGATAAGCTGCCGCCGGAGTATCTAAAGTGCGCGGATGAGTTCAACCTCCCGCTGTTCATCGTGGACAAGAGCGTCAAATTCCGCGAGATCATAAAAAGCATTACCCTTGAGATCAATATGGCGCACGTCAACGTTTTGGTTCAATTGAACGATTATTATACATACCTCTTCCAAACGGCCCTGGAAAACGGGAGCGCCGATTCCATGCTGCTCGACTTCGCCAAACGCTCCGGATTGATCGCGATTACGGTTTCCGCGGATTTTAAACAGCTACGCGGTATGCGCTCATTTCAAAAGCTGCCCGAGCATGAATACAGGCTTCAGGTTATAAAGGATATTATCAGCCTGAACTCCAGCCCCGTGAAATATTTCTGTGAAAATGAGTACCACATTTTCCCGTGTATCGCGCGAGGGTACTGCTACGGCTATCTAGTCGTGCTGAGCGCCAATATGTTGTCAGAACGCCAGCGTCTGTATATCGCCCAGCTGGTCAATATCATAACGATAAAATGGCTCGATCGGCAGGAGAAAGAGAACGATACGCTGCTTTCTCTGTTGGAGATGATTCTAAACAGTCCGGAAAAGGATCAGGAGCGTATAATTCAGTTTTTTAATAAGAAGTCGATAGATTATACTTCCGGGATACGAGCTATTCAAATAAAATACGACAAACCCAATAAAAGCGACACTAAGGTCAATTTCGCAGTGGTCCAGCGTTTCTTGGCCGACATGATCGCGATAAAGCCAAATCTCTTATATATATGGGATAAGCCGGCCGACTCCTTTACTCTTCTGATAGATAAGCAGACCCGGGAAGGAGACGACCTTTCTCACGGCTTTTTGCACAGCGTCGCGAAGATTTCGGAGAACTACAGGGATATATCGGTGTCGATCGGACCGGTGGTGACGGCTGTTTCTGATATCCGAGTCAGCATAAAGATGGCGAAAAACTCTTTCTTATTCAAGAGCGGCGATGAGTCGAACGTCATATGTTATAAGGAAAACTTGATGCAGTTTGCGCTGCTCGGAGGCGCCGATTCGAGAGAAAGCGATTTTTTCCTGGAGTATACGATAATACCTTTGATAGAACACGACCGCTGCCATGACGACCTTATTATGGAGACGCTTTCCTGCGTGGTTGAAAACGCTACTTTGGAGCAGGCCGCCAAAAAGCAAAATATCCACGTCAATTCCGTCCGCTATCGATTGCAAAAAATTAAAAATATATGCGGTTTGGATTTTTTTAATCAAAACGAAAAATATATTATGATAATCGCCTATATGATTTATAAAAACAGAAAAAAATATTGTTACTGACGCAGAACAACGGCCCAAACAAAAAGGACGGGCAAGAGCCCGTCCTTTTTATAAATAGCAGGCTTTTCTATTAGAGGAAGAAGCCCTTCGTCCTGAGCCCGTCGGCGACGCGCTTGATCGCGACGAGGAAGGCCGCGCGGCGCATCTTGACGTTGTGCTCCTCTGCGTAGTCCCAAACTCTCTTGAAGTTGTCCTTCATGATCGGGACTAAGCGGCTGTTGTACTCTTCCTCCGTCCAGAAGAAACCGGCGAGGTCCTGTACCCATTCAAAGTATGAGCCGATGACGCCGCCGCTGTTCGCGAGGAAGTCGGGGACCACGAGGATCCCGCGCTCGTCGAGAATCTTGTCGCCTTCCGGCTTTGTCGGGCCGTTGGCGCCTTCGACGATATATTTGCATTTCAGCTTGCCGGCGTTCTTTTCGTTGATGACGCCTTCAAGGGCGCAAGGTGAAAGAACGAGGCACTCCTGCTCGAGGATCGCGTTGCCGTCCATCTTCTGGAGGCCGGGCTCGTCGTATCCTTCAAGGATGCGTTTCGGATGCTTCTCGACGTGCGCCTTGGCGGCGACGACGTCGATTCCCTTCGGGTTGTAGTAGCCGCCGGTGATGTCGCTGATGCCGACGATCTTGCAGCCGGCCTGCTGCAGGAAGAGCGCGTTGTAATGTCCGACGTTGCCGAAGCCCTGTACGATGACCGTCGCGTCTTTCGGATCGATGCCTTTTCTCTTGAGCAGTTCGAGGACGCACGTCGAAACGCCGAGCCCCGTCGCCGCGGTGCGGCCTTTCGAGCCCCAGTATGTGATAGGCTTGCCGGTTACGACGCCCGGTTCGAGTTTACCGCGGAGCTTGGATATCGTGTCCATGATCCAGACCATTTCAGGGCCGCCCGTGTTGACGTCCGGCGCCGGAACGTCCGTCCAGTCGCCGATGAACGGGGCGATGCGCGCCGCGAACGTGCGGGTCATCATTTCGCGCTCGCGCGGCGAGAGTTCGAACGGGTCCACGGCTATGCCGCCCTTGCCTCCGCCGTAGGGGATGCCGGCGAGCGAGCATTTCCATGTCATAAGGCTTGCAAGAGCTTCGCACTCTTCAAGGTTGACATCGGGGTGGAAGCGAAGCCCGCCCTTCGCGGGTCCGCAGACCGTCGAATGCTGTACGCGATAACCGTTGAAGACCCTGACGGAACCGTCGTCCATCTTGACGGGCACGGATACGCAGATCGCGCGCTCCGGACGGCTCAAGACCTCGACGAGCCCGTCTTCAAGTCCCATTTCTTCTGCTGCCGAATAAAAGTTCTGCAAAGCGGTGTGAAGAAGAACATTCGTGGAAGTGCGTTTCTGTACGGCCATACAAAAAACCTCCTTGATATTTAGCCCTTTCGGGGCGATACTCCGAACTGCGCCACTTACGGCGCAACTCATCTGCTTTATTATTTTATTCCCTATCACTTTTTCCGTAAAGGGGAGCGGATAAGGTTATATTTGTGAAATCCAGAAAATAACATAAAATTTGTAAATTTTCGCACCGAGACTTAGATAAAAAAGGAAGAATTTGTCATATAGAACAAACTTCCTGCGAAAATAAATCCGCCTTAAGCGCCGCTAGCTAAAATGTTCCGGCTGCGTTTTGCGTACTTTGCCGCCGGCGGGGTGCAGCCGCGCTTTTTGCGGCTTGTGTTTTTCGCTGGGCCTTTCGGCGTTTGCTAAAAAGGCTTGACTAATCAAATATTTTTTTATATACTTTCCGATGTTGAGCGCCGGGGTGGTGGAAATGGTAGACACGCACGTTTGAGGGGCGTGTGGGGCAACCCGTACGAGTTCAATTCTCGTCTCCGGCACCATTTTTTATTTAAACCTTTCCGTAGTTATTAATCGGCAACAGAAAAGGCGTTTACATATGGAACGTGAATGGCGTCCGGCATACAAGAAAAAAATAACGCGCCCCGCCCGTGTTTGCTTGACCTGCGGTGAGTCAAATGGTAGTATTTTGTAACGCGAACGAAGCGTCGGCGCTCCGCGAAGAAGGCCGGGCCGCACGAAGCGGCGCTTCAAAAAAGTTTCGTTCGGGCCGTTTGGCGGTATTTTAAATTTGAGCCACGAAGGCTTTTTTCTTTTTGAAAAGAGAGCCGCGTGGCTTTTTGTTTGGAGGAGATCATTATGCATATGTCCGATGCTCTGCTTTCCCCAGCCGTCGCGCTTACGATGTGCGCGGCCGCCGGGGCCGCCGTCGCTTATTCGGCGGCGAAGCTGAAGAAAAACGAGTTTTCCGAGAAAAAGCTTCCGCTCACGGCGATAGCGGGCGCATTCGTATTCGCCGCGCAGATGATAAATTTCACGATACCGGGCACCGGTTCGAGCGGCCACATCGGCGGCGGCATTCTTTTAGCGGCGCTCGTCGGCGGCGACGCGGCGCTGCTCGCGGTCACCGCGGTGCTGGTGATTCAGGCGCTCTTTTTCGCCGACGGCGGGCTTCTCGCCCTGGGCTGCAACATATTCAACATGGGCGTGATCCCCTGCCTCGTCGTTTATCCGCTGGTATTTACGCCGATGCTGAAAAGCGGCGTCACGCGGGGGCGCCTCGCCGCCGCGTCGATAGCTTCCGCGCTGCTCGCGCTGCAGGCCGGGGCTTTTTCCGTCGTCCTGGAGACTACTTCCTCCGGGATAACGGCGCTGCCTTTTTCAACGTTCGTCATGCTGATGCAGCCGATACATCTTGCGATCGGGCTCGTCGAAGGCCTCGTGACCGGCGCGGTGCTTTCGTTCGTCTGGAAGGCCCAACCCGAGCTGCCGGATTTCGCCGCGGCGAGCTTTGAAAGCCGCCCGATGAAAAAGGTCCTCGCGCTCTTTGCCGCGCTCGCGCTGCTATGCGGCGCGATTCTCTCGTCGTTCGCGTCGTCCTACCCCGACGGGCTCGAATGGTCCATACTGAAGGTTACGGGAAAAGAAGAGCTTGAGGCCTCCGGCGAAATTTTCGACAAGTCCGCCGCGCTTCAGCAGCGCACCGCTGTGATGCCGGACTACGATTTCGCCGAAGGAGAGGGCAAGGGCACGGCCGCGGCCGGAGTGATCGGCTCGGCGGCTACGTTCGTGCTCGCGGCGGCGGTATGCGCGCTCGTTTCGAGGTCGAAAAAGAAGGGGCTGCCGAACTGACGGGCGGAAGATAAATGCCGGAGCTGCGCGCGGCGCTTTACGACATTTATTCGTTGGAAGCGCTTTCAGTCGGAGCTTCCGCTATGCACGCGCTCGACGCGCGGGCGAAAGCCGTCGGCACGCTTTTTTACCTCGCGGCTCTGCTTTCGTTCAGGCAGCGCGAGCTGTCGGCGCTCGCGCCTTTCGTTCTTTATCCGGCGGCGGCGCTTTCCGTCGCCGGCGTCCCGCTTCGTATGATGATGAGAAGGTTTCTTACGGCGCTTCCCTTTTGCCTTTTCGCGGCGATTTCGTCGGTTTTCTTCGACAGGGCGCCGCTTTTCTCTATCTTCGGCGTGACGGTCACTTCGGGCTGGCTGATATTTTTCTCGATAATGTTCCGCGCGCTGCTCTGCGTCGCCGCGGTGCTGGCGCTGATAGCGACGACGCCGATGTACGAGCTCACGCGCGCTCTGCGTCGGATGCGCGTGCCGGAGTATTTCGTTTTTCTCTTCGAGATGACGTGCAGATACGCGGGAACGCTCTCCGAGGAGGCGCTTTCGATGCGCACCGCGTGCGCGCTGCGCGGCGGAGGCGTGAGGATGCGCGACATGGGCTCCTTCGCCGGCCGGCTGCTGCTGCGTTCCTTCGCGCGCGCAGAGCGGGTCTGCGCCGCGATGAGATGCCGCGGCTGGGGCGGAGGCGACGTACTTTTCTGCAGCGGGCGCGCGCTCCGCTTCGACGATTATATTTTTCTCGCGCTACTCTGCGGCTCGTCGCTCTTTTTCCGCATCGTGAACGTGCCGCAGGCGGTCGGCAAGCTCCTGATATGTTTGTTTTAGAAGACCTCACCGTCACGTATCCCGACGGCACAAGGGCCGTCGAAGGCGTTTCGTTCCGCCTTGCGCCGGGCGAAAGCGCGGTGCTTGCAGGGGCTAACGGCGCCGGCAAGAGCTCGCTGATTCTCGCGGCGGTCGGCGTGCTGCCCTCCACCGGCATGGTCTGCGCCGACGGCGTGACGCTCGAAAAGAAAAATCTTGCTGAGCTCCGCAGGAGGGTCGGCGTGCTTTTTCAAAATCCAGACGATCAACTCTTTTCGGCGACGATTTACGACGATATCGCCTTCGGCCCGCGAAACATGGGCCTCTCCGCCGAGGAGACGGAAAGACGCGTAAGCGAAGCGCTCGCGCTTCTGGGTATAGAATATCTGCGTGGGAAAACCGCGCTGAAGCTCTCGGGCGGGGAGAAGCGCCTCGCGGCGCTCGCCTCGGTCCTCGCGATGAAGCCCTCAGTGCTGCTCTTCGACGAGCCGACGGCTTTTCTCGACCCGCGCGCGCGGAGGAATTTGATAAAGATAATGAACGGTCTGCCGCAGACCAAACTCATCGCGTCGCACGATCTGCCCTTCGCCGGCGCCGTGGCGTCGCGCGCGATAGTGTTGAAAAGGGGGCGGCTCTTCGCGGACGGGGCCGCGCGGGAAATACTCCGCGACGAAAAACTGATGGAAGAGGGCGGATTGTAGGAGGTCCCAACGGTGGAATTAAGCGAATTTTTCAGAAAAAACCCACGAGTGGCGCTCGCCTTCTCGGGCGGCGCCGATTCCGGATACCTGCTCTACGCGGCTGGAAGGCACGGCGCCAAGCTTCGCGCCTACTATATCAAATCGCCCTTTCAGCCGCGCTTCGAGCTTGACGACGCGAAGCGCCTCGCGAAGGAGCTGCGCGCGGAGCTCACGGTGATAGAATATGACATATTGGGCTACGCCGCCGTCGCCGCAAATCCGCCGGATCGCTGCTACTACTGCAAGAAGGCGCTATTTTCAAGGATAATCGAACGCGCCGCGGGCGACGGCTTTCCGGTAGTGATCGACGGCACCAACGCGTCGGACGACGCCGGGGAACGCCCCGGTATGCGCGCGCTTTCCGAGCTCGGCGTGCTCTCGCCGCTGCGCGAATGCGGCATAACCAAGGCCGAGCTTCGCGCGCGTTCGAAAGAGGCGGGGCTTTTCACATGGGACAAGCCCTCCTATGCGTGCCTCGCGACGAGGATTCCCGCCGGGACGAAGATAGAGCGCGATACGCTGCGGCGCGTCGAAGCGGCGGAGAGGGAGATGTCCGCGCTGGGCTTTTCGGACTTCCGCGTCAGGCTCTTCCACGGCGCCGTGCGGCTCCAGCTTCCCGCCGGGCAGTTCGCCGCGGCGGCGGGCATGCGCGCAGAAATAGCCGCCGCGCTGGGAAAATATTTCGATACGGTACTTATAGACACCGAGGCGAGGGATAAAGATGAATAAAAACGAAACGAAGGAATTACTTGAAAGGGTCGCGCGCGGCGAGACGAGCGTCGAGGCGGCGCTGCTCGCTCTGAAAGACGCGCCCTTCCGCGACATCGGCTTCGCGAAGATCGACGGACACCGGGCGCTGCGCTGCGGGGCGGCGGAGATCGTCTACGGAGCGTCGAAGACGAAGGAACAGATCGCGGAAATAGCCGCGGAGATGCTGGGCTCGGGGCAGAAGACCGTCCTCATCACGCGCATGAGCCCCGACGCGGCGGAATTCGTGAGCTCGCGCCTGCCTCTCGATTACAACGAAGCGGCGAGAGCCGGTATAGCGGGGGAAAGGCCGGCGCCCGACGGCCGCGGGAAGATCGTCATAGCGACCGGCGGGACGAGCGACATCCCCGTCGCCGAAGAGGCCGCCGTGACGGCGCAGGCTCTGGGAAACGAAGTGACGCGCCTCTACGACGTCGGCGTCTCCGGGCTCCACCGCCTGCTCGCTCATACGGACGAGATAATGACCGCGAGCGCGATAATCGCGATCGCCGGCATGGAGGGGGCGCTCGCAAGCGTCGTCGGCGGCCTCGCCGATTGCCCCGTGATAGCGGTGCCGACGAGCGTCGGCTACGGCGCGTCGTTCGGCGGGGTGTCGGCGCTGCTCTCTATGCTCAACTCCTGCGCCTCCGGCGTTTCCGTCGTCAACATCGACAACGGCTTCGGCGCGGCCTACTGCGCGAGCATGATAAACCATATAGGGGTGATATGATGAGAGCGCTCTACCTTGACTGCGGCATGGGCGCGGCCGGAGATATGCTGACGGGCGCGCTGCTCGAACTCTATTCCTCCCCTGCCGAATTCCTGAAAGAGATAAACGCGGCCGGCCTGCCCGGCGTGAAGGTCGCGGCGTCGCCGTCGGAAAAGTGCGGCGTCGTCGGGACCCGCATAGACGTTTTCATAAACGGCGAAGAGGAAAAGCCCCAGGCCCCGCACCGCCACACTCACGGCGCACACACACACAGCCGCGCCCATCGTCACGGCGGCCTGTCCGACATAAGCGAAATAATTTCGCGCGCGGCGCTGCCCGAAGAGGTACGCAAAAATGCGCTCGCGGTATACTCTCTCATCGCAGCGGCAGAGAGCAAGGTCCACGGCGTACCGGTGGAAAAGGTCCACTTCCACGAGGTCGGCGCGCTGGACGCGGCGGCCGACGTCTGCGGCGTCTGCCTGCTGCTTCACAGGCTCGCGCCGGAAAAGATTTTGGCCTCGCCCGTACACGTCGGCAGCGGGCACGTGCGCTGCGCGCACGGGGTGCTGCCGGTGCCGGCGCCGGCGACGGCCGAGATACTGCGCGGCGTGCCGATATACGGCGGCGCGCTGCGCGGTGAGCTCTGCACGCCGACCGGCGCGGCGCTCGTAAGGCACTTCGTCGACGCCTTCGCGCCGATGCCTGTGATGAGGGTGGAAAAGATCGGCTACGGAATGGGCAAAAAAGATTTCGCCCGCGCGAACTGCGTGAGGGCGATGATAGGCGAGATGGAAGACATCCGCTGACGCCGCTGCGGACGAATTATCAGAACGCCCCCGCGGGGAGCGGGGGCGGAGTCTGAATCCTGAGACTAAGCGGCGCGGGCGAAAAGCCCTCCCTCTTAGATGATGAGCTTTCCTCTCTTGTTCGCCGCCGCGGCGTCGAGCTGGTTGAGGACGTTCGCGCCGGCGACTTCGATCCTCGGCTTTTTCGCCTCTTCGCGCGCATATTCCTGAAGCTTCTTCTCGTAGTCGGCCATAGACTTCTTTATGCCTTCGACGTCGCCCTTCACCCACTGCAGGACTCCGTCGGTGATCGTCCTGTAGACGTCCTCCGCCGGCTCCTCCTTGATCACGCCGAGCTCTTTCAGCATACGGTATTCTTCCTTGACCGACGCCATGATATCGTCGTCGGTGAGTATGCCTTTTTTATAAAGGACTCTGTATATTATATTCTGTTTAGTTTTGCTGTTTTCGTCGCTTGCCGCGAGGGACTCCACACGCTGGAGCAACATCGATATAATCTCCTCGAGGCTGAACTGCACAGGACCCGCCATAGTGATTCCTCCCGAAAAATTTGATTTGGATATTATTCTATCACAATATCCGCGCGGCAAGAGGTAGTATATAATATGCCAAGCATTTTGAAAGGAGCTGCCGTTCATCATGGTCGACGGAATAATGGAAGAGCGCAGACTGAAGCGCCTTTTGAAAAAAATCTGGATAATGATATTGTCGGAGTGGAAGACCTTCGCCGTCTCCTTTCTCGCCTGCGCCTTCTACGCGGTCGGCGTCGCGGCGTTCACGATCCCCTACAAATTCACCGACCTGGGAGTCATGGGAATCGCGGTGCTGCTCAAATACGCGATGGGGCTCAACGCCGCGGTCGTGGCGCTCGTCATAAACATGGCGCTTATCCTGTGGGGTTCGCGCTACCTTTCGAAGCGCTTCGTCTTCTGGTCGGTGCTCAACTCCTTCCTGCTCTCGGCGATGATCGACTTTTTCGGGGGATTCCCTTACCCGCGCATCGACGACATGTTCCTGGTCTCGGTCATAGGAGGCGTGATCAAGGGACTCGGGACCGGGCTCTTTTACCGCGAGGGCGTCACAGCCGGGGGAATCGACGTAATAGTCACTGTGCTCAAGGCTCGCCGCGGAGTGGAGGCGGGGCGCCTCAGCTTCTACTTCAATATGGCGATTCTCGCCGTATCGCTCAGCGTCGTCGGGCTTGAAAACGTCCTCTACGGGCTCGCCTCCTGCTACGTCTGCGGCGTGACGCTCGACGGCGTGCTCGCGTCCTTCGACAGGCGCAAGCTCGTCTTCGTCGTCACCCAGCACACCGAAGCGGTCAATGAATATATCAACAAAACGCTCGGGCGCGGCTGCACGCTGCTTTCGTGCGAGGGGGGCTTCACGCACAAGGGGGGCTTCACGATCATGTGCCTGCTGACGCAGAGGCAGGCGATGGAGCTGAAGCGCTTCCTCGCGAAGCACTACCAGGGCTCCTTCATGGCCGTGAGCGCGGCCGACGAGGTACTCGGCAGAGGCTTCAAGCGCTGGCGCAGCATTTAGCGCGGCGGAAATTTTTGTGGAGGCGGCGTTTTGAAATATATTTTTGACGTGGCATTTCTTCCCTGCGAAACTCTAAAGGAGCACGACGCACGCATCGTCGTCGACCTTCTGCGCGCCACGACGCAGATAACCGCCTTCTTCGACGGAGGGGGCAGCATCCTCGTTCCGGTGACGGAGGTGGAAGAGGCTTTCGCGATGAAGGAGCGCCTCGGTAGGGATTGGAAAATAATGGGGGAGCGCGGCGGGCTTCCCGCTCCCGGCTTCGACTTCGGCAACTCGCCCCTCGAACTGTTGGGAGCCGGGGCGCCAGACAACGCCGTTATAACGACGTCGAACGGCACGCGGGCCCTGATGCGCGCGGCGGAGGGGTGCGGCCGCGTTACGGCGGGCTGCGCGCGCAACGCCGAGGCGGTCTGCTGGGACGCGCTCTGCTCCGGCGCGCGCGTAGGCGTCGTCTGCGCCGGACGCAACGGAGAATTTTCGCTCGAAGATTCGGTATGCGCCGGCATGTTCGTTGAGAAGCTGCTCTCGCTCGCGCCGTCGAACGGCGCGAGCGAGATGGAGCTGACGGACGGCGCGATCTCCGCTCTCGCGTTGTGGCATCACCTCGGGCCGGACCTCCTCGCGGTATGTCGCGAGTCGGCGCACGGCAGGATACTGTCGGAGCTCGGCTTCGACAATGATATTTTTTTCTGCGCGGAGATAGATTCAAGCTCCACCGTCCCGCTGCTCAAGGAGACGGGCGGAATACCCGCCATCGTCGGAAGGTAGCGGCGCCCTTCCCGGAAATCGCGCGGCGAGGCCCTGCAGCGCCGTGTTTTTCTTTTCGCGGTTGGCCTTCTTTATCTCTTGCCTTAAAATATAAAGTTGTCAGACAAGTTCACAGCGCGCGCCCGCGCGTCGGGGAGGAGTACCGCATGACTGATTCCGCGGACGGGAAGTACCGCGTCGATCTTTCTTTCGTTCCAGCAACTAACCGCGCTTCGCGGCAGAGCGTACCGCCGGCGCTCGTATGCGTCGATGAGAGCGCTACGCACGAGCCTCTCGAGGGCGCGGGCCCGGACATTCCCGCGCCGCCTCCGCCGCGCCATATCGAGCGCGGGGAAGCCAAGGAGGAGGCGGGGCCTCAGCCATTTTCAAAGCTGGCCCAGTGGGAGAGGAAGCTGCTCGACCTCGGGCTGCGCAACACGCTGATAAACATGCGCCTTTCCCAGAGCGTCATACCGATCATTTCGCCCTCGCTCGAGGCGCTCGAAGACGCCCTCTCCGACGGCGGCGACTTCTCCCTGCTCGCCTGCCCGCCGGAGATGAAGCTCCCGGAAGGCGAGGTGAACTTTGAGGCGCTGCAAAGCTCCGGCCTCCCCGAAGAGTTCATAATGTCCGAGTTCAAAAGCCGGCGGCTGCGCGCGGCGCAGAGCGAAAGGGATCTGTCGCAGACGATAAAAACGCTTTACCGCTCCGCCAAGACGGCCGCGGAGGAAAACGGCGCCAACACGCTCTACCTGGCGCTGGGGATCATCCGCTGGTACGAGAGCGGACGCAGCGCGAAGGCGCGCTACGCGCCGGCGATACTCGTACCCGTCGAGCTCGTGCGCCGCTCCGCGAGCGCCGGCTACGTGATGCGCATGCGCGACGACGAGCCGCAGATGAACGTCACGCTGCTCGAAAAGATCAAGCAGGACTTCCAGATCACCGTCGGCGGCGTCGACCCGCTGCCGGCCGACGAGCACGGAGTCGACGTCAAAAAGGTGCTTGCGGCGGTGCGCAGCGCTATCATGGAGCAGCCGCGCTGGGAAGTCCTGGAAACGGCCTGCGTCGGCATATTCTCCTTCTCGCAGTTCGTGATGTGGAACGACGTCAGGAACCGCGCCGGCGACTTAGCGAAGAACAAGATCGTGAGCTCGCTGATCGAAGGCAGGCTGACGTGGGAGGCGCGGGACATGCAGATAGGCGAACGCGTCGGCGAGGAAAACGTCCTTCTGCCGCTGCCGGCGGACGCCTCCCAACTCTTCGCGATAAAGGCCGCCTGCGCCGGAGAGAGCTTCGTGCTGCACGGCCCGCCCGGCACCGGCAAATCGCAGTCGATAACGACGCTGATAGCCAACGCGCTCGCCGGCGGCAGGAGCGTCCTCTTCGTCGCGGAAAAGATGGCGGCGCTCGAGGTCGTGCGACGCCGCCTCGAAAAGATAGGCATCGGCCCCTTCTGTCTCGAACTCCATTCCAACAAATCCAGAAAGAGGGACGTGCTCGAACAGCTGCGGCGCGCGTCGGAGGCCGCGAAGGAAAATCCCCCCGAAGAATACGGGCGCGCGGCACGGCGCTGCGCGGCTTTGAGGGCGGAGCTCGACGAATACGCGGAGGCGCTGCACAAGAAGCAGAAATGCGGGCTGAGCGTCTACGAGCTGATAAACGAATACGAAAAATACTCAAAGGCCGCGGAGATCCCTCCCCTCCCGGATAAATTCGCCGCCGAGGCGACGGCCGACGCGCTCGCGCGGCAGGACTCCCTCGTCGGCAGCCTGACCGCGGCCGCGCGCGCGACCGGGCATCCGCACGGGCACCCGCTCGGAGCCGTCGGCCGCACAAGCTATGCGCAGCAGATAAAAGACGAGCTGCCTCAGGCGCTCGAAGAATATAAAAGTGCTCTCGCCGCGACAGACGCGGCCTGCGCGGATTTCGCCGAAGCCTCCGCGATGCCGGCCGCGTCGTCGCTGGCCGACGTCGAAAAACTCGCCGCGATCTCCGACGAACTGGCGCTCTGGCGTGAGCTGCCGCGCGCGTGGGGCGCGGCGGAGAAGATAGACGATTATCTCGCCGGCGTCCGCGGCATGGCGCGCCACAGCGAGAGGGCCGGCGAGCTGCGCGCCGAGCTCTCCTCGGCGTGGAAGGAGGGCTTTTTCGACGAAAACGGACGCGAGCTGGCGGCGGAATTCAAAGAGGCGTCTTCGAAGTGGTTCGTCGGGAAATTTTTCGGCGTCAGGCAAATCTCAAAGAAAGTCGCGCACCTCGCCAAGTCGGCGCTGCGAAACGAGGAGCTGGGAAAGCACTTCGAGCGACTCGCCGAATATCAGAGCGAAAAATCGGCGGCCGACGCGCTCTTCGCGGAGCTCGGCGGCGGGCTGGGAAAGCTTTCCGACGGAGATAAAACCGACTGGCGGAAGATAAGCGAACGCGCCGAAGCCGCGGCAATAAGCGCCGCCGGCCTACGCGGCCTCTGCGGCGACGATTCCCTGCGCCTCAGATGCACGGCGGATGAAAAGCTCTTCGCGCTCGCCGACGCGCAGAAAAGCGCCTTGGAAAAGCTCGCCGCGGCGAAGGGCGCGCTCTATTCGCTGCTGGATATCAAAGAATACCGCGGCGGCGGCTGGCTGGCAAACCAGGCTAAGCTCTGCGCCGATATAGCCGAAAACGCCGGCGGCATAAGGGAATGGATAACGTGGAACGCCGCGGCGGACGATGCTGAGCGCTGCGGCCTCGCGCCGCTGCTTGAAGCCTACCGCGGCGGGATGGCGCACGACGAGATTCAAGGCGCATATAAAAAATCGCTGTATAAAACGCTCGCGTCGCGCGCGATCGACGCGGCTCCGCCCCTTTCCTCCTTTTCCGGCGCGCTCTTCGACGAAAAAATAGAGCAGTTCAAGCGCCTCGACAAAGAGCTCTGCGAAGCGGCGAAAAAAGAAATATTCTGCCGCCTCGCTGCGAGGGTGCCGAACTTCGCGAAGGAAGCCTCGCAGAGCTCCGAGGTAGGGATACTTCAGCGCGCGATACGCAGCGGCGGCCGCGGCACGAGCATACGCAGGCTCTTCGAACAGATTCCGAACCTGCTGCCGCGCCTCTGCCCCTGTATGCTGATGAGCCCGATCTCGGCGGCGCAGTACCTCGACCCGGCACGCGAGCCCTTCGACTTAGTCGTCTTCGACGAAGCCTCGCAGCTGCCTACATGCAAAGCGGTCGGAGCGCTGGCGCGCGGCAGAAGCGCCGTCGTCGTCGGCGACCCGAAGCAGATGCCGCCCACCTCCTTCTTCGCGGCGAACGTGACGGACGAGGACAACCTCGACTGCGAAGACCTCGAAAGCGTCCTCGACGACTGCATCGCGCTTGGAATGCCGCAGACGCACCTGCTCTGGCACTACAGGAGCCGCCACGAGAGCCTCATAGCCTTCAGCAACGAAAAATTCTACGAAAACAGGCTCTACACCTTCCCCTCGGCCGACGACCGCGAGTCGAAGGTCAAGCTCGTGCACGTCGACGGCGTATTCGACCGCGGCAGGACGCGGCAGAACCGCGCCGAGGCTGAAGCCGTAGTCGAAGAGCTGAAGCGGCGCTGCCGCGACGCGGAGCTCTCGAAGCTCAGCGTAGGCGTAGTGACCTTCAACATCTCGCAACAGAACCTGATAGACGACCTGCTCAACGAAGCATGTAAAAGCGACGCGGAACTCGACGCCTGGGCCTACGATTCCGAAGAGCCGGTCTTCATAAAGAACCTCGAAAACGTGCAGGGCGACGAGCGCGACGTGATACTCTTCTCGATAGGCTACGGGCCGGACGAAAGCGGAAAGGTACACATGAACTTCGGCCCGCTGAACAGGGAGGGCGGCTGGCGCAGGCTCAACGTCGCTATCACGCGCTCGCGCTGCGAAATGCTCGTCTTCGCGACGATAGAGCCGGAGCAGATCGACCTGACGAAAAGCTCCTCGGCCGGAGCCGCGGCGCTGAAAGATTTCCTCGAATACGCGCGGGGGCGCTGGCTGCCGCGGAGCGAAGGCGCGTCAAAAGGCGGCGCGGCGGACAAAGAGAGCGTCGCCGAAACCGTCCGCGCCGCGCTGAAGGATAACGGCATCGAAACGCAGCTCGCGATAGGGCGCTCCGGCTACAGAGTCGACATAGGGGTCCTCGATTCGGAAAACGAAGGAAGCTACATGCTCGGCATACTGCTCGACGGCGAAAGTTATGGCTCGTCGAAGACGACGCGCGACCGCGAGATAGCTCAGACAAGCGTGCTGCGCGGCCTCGGCTGGAACGTCATGCACCTCTGGACGATGGACTGGTGGGACAACGGAGGAAGAGAGATCAAGCGCATCCTCGCCGAGATAGAAAGGATAAAGCAAAAAGCTAAAGAAAAGGGGGCGGAGAGGAGCGCGCCGGAAATAACGGCGGCACAGCCGGCCGCAGAAGCCCCGGAAAGGCCCGAACCAAGCGCGGCCGCGAGGGCGGGGCGAAGCGAGCCGAAGGAGGAAGAGATTCCGCGCTACACAGCCACAGCCCTAAAAGAACGCGCGATAACGCCTGAAGACTTTCTGCTGCCGCGACACACCGCCGCGATACGCGCGAAAGCCCTCGAAGTAATAGAGCATGAAGCGCCCGTCAGCGAGGCGCTCGCGACGCGCCGCGTCGTGCGGAGCTTCGGCATAGCGCGCGCCGGCAGCAGAATACAGTCGCGCATGGAAGAGATATTCGCCTCGCTGCGCCTCAAAAGCACCATGCAGGGCAATGTGAAAATCTACTGGAACGAAGATCAGGCCCCCGACGATTACCGCATATTCCGCGCCGCGGCCTCCGGCGCCGACAGGCGCGACGCGCTGGACGTCCCCGTGCAGGAGGCCGCTAACGCTGTGCTGCGCGTCCTTGAAGAGCAGGTCAGCCTGCCGAAAGAAGAGCTTATCAAAGAAGCGGCGAAGCTGCTCGGCTGCGCGCGGCAGGGCGCGGCCGCCACCGCGCTCTTCACCGCCGCCGTGGAATACGCGTCGGCGAAGGGCAGGGTAACGCAATCCGAAAACGGGAAGCTGACGCTGGGCGCTAAAGGGCCCGAAAAACGGTAAAAATGGTAAAATGGAAGCGCCGTAATAATAAAAGAATTTATCTCCGCCGCCGCGGAAATACTGTAACACCGCAGCGGCAGCTGGTATTAACCGACAAGATTGAGAGGTCCGGCAGGCTATGAGAATAAAAAACACTCTGATCGATAATTCATGCGATGATTTTTCGATGGTTAATACGCTAAAGACCTGTATAATGGCCGATGGTATAAACGAGATAATGATCGCTTCCGGCTATTGGGACCTGCCGGCGGTGTCCCTTGTTTACGACGAACTGCTCGCCTTCCTGCAGCGCGACGGCACAAAACTTCGCCTGCTTATCGGCAGAGATCCGAACGTACGCGCTTATCAGAAGAGCATCCCCAAGACGGTGGATCCGAAATTCCCCGAAGACTACATCAGAACAGACCTCGAGACGCTCGCGACCGAAGGGATGAAAGAGCAATATCAGCCCGTAGTGCAGCTTCTTCTGGACTATTGCGGCAAAAAAGATAAATTCGAGATTCATATCTTTCGCCGGAATGAAAACGAAGAAACCCAGTTCCTTCATTCAAAATGCTATATCTTCAAGGGCGACGCTGACTCCTTTGGCATCATCGGCAGCAGCAACTTTACCAAGATGGGCCTGGAAGACAACGCCGAACTGAACTACCTGGAGACGGACGGCAGCAGGGTAATGGCTCAACCTGTAAAAGGAGCGCCAAGCAAAGGACATGACTTTTGGTTCAAAGAAAAATGGGATCTATCAGTACCGTGGGAAAAAATATTTCTGGAAGAAGTGCTGAAGCCGTCGCCGATCATGCCGCCGGAAAAGCCATCCAAAATTAAAACGCCACTGATAACCCCTTATGAAACCTATATAAAGTATCTACAGATGTACTTCGGAGACATCACAGACACAAGTGTCGATGAGCAGCTGAGGTCATATCTGCCGTCGGAAATCAACGAATACTCCTTCCAGACAGATGCAGTTAAGCAGTGCTTTTTCATTATGCGACAGTATGGCGGTTTTTTCCTCTCGGACGTGGTCGGGCTCGGCAAAACAATCGTCGCCTTCATGGTAATCAGAAAATTCATTGAAGACGCTGAAGCCATGGGGCAAAGCCGCAGCGTGCTCGTCGTAACGCCTCCGGCGATTCAGAAATCATGGCTTGACACCATGGAGAAATTCGACGCAGTATCAGACGGCACACTTAACGGCAATGTCACATTCGTCAAGACAGGCAGCATAGACATAACCGCCAGCGGAGAACTTGCGCGGGAAGACGAAGAATTAGAATCCGACAACCTCGAAAGCGAGCCAGAAGATAGAAACTACGGCCTGATCATGATCGACGAAAGCCATAACTTCCGCAACAGCGGCACGCAGAAATATGAGTCAATAAATTCGCTTATCAACAATATCACTCGGAAGACCGGCAGGCCGCCCTTCGTCGGGCTGCTCTCAGCGACACCGCAGAACAACTCACCGGAAGACCTTAAAAACCAGATATACCTCTTCCAGCGAACGCCTAACAAATCAGACTTCACGGACATCGAAGGCGGCAAGCTGGACTCGTTCTTTGCGGAAAAACAGCGCGAATTCAACGAATGCCGCAACAGCAACACGCCTGAAGCAATAGAAAAGCTGAAAGTACTCTCCGAGGATATTCGCAGAAAAGTCCTAGACCACATTGTTGTGCGGCGCACACGCAAGGACATAAAGCTGCACTATAAAGAAGACGCGGCTAAGCTGAGCTTCCCCACCGTCATGCCGCCGCACAAGCTGGAATACGCTATGGACGGAGAACTCTGCAAACTCTTCTTCGATACAGTCAATGCCATATTGCCGCCAAAAGACGACGAAGAAAAGAAAGAAGGCAAGCACCTTGGCTTTTACCGCTATGCCGCAATCAGTTTCTTTGTTTCAAAGGAGCATAAAAAACTCTATGAAAAGCGCAATCTGAACGTAACAGGTATTACACGCAGACTTGCCAAACTCATGCAGATGCTTCTGGTAAAACGTCTCGAGAGCAGCTTCACGGCGTTCCGCGAATCACTGGAAAATCTGAAACAATATACGCTCAATATGATCGAAATGATAGACAAAGACTGTGTGTTCGTCTGTCCGGACATAGACATCAACGCGGAATTTAAGAAAAACGGATATGATTTTGAAGCTACAAGAATTGCGCTGCAGGAAAAAATCAAGGGAAAACACGCCAGCAACAGACAATACCGCAGTGCAGACTTCAAAGAAGAATACCGCGAACGCCTGGAAGAAGACCTTGCGTTAATAGAATCGCTCTGCGGGCGCTGGGAAGAAAACTGCGCCGACCCGAAAATGGACGCATTCAAAGAAGCGGTGGACAAAACATTCTTTGATCCACGAATCAACAATCCAAGTGGGCATGATACGCAGCGCCTTGTAATTTTCACGGAAGCGCTCAGCACACAGAGTTCGATCAGCAAATACCTTACTTCACAAGGTTACAAAGTTCTTGCGATATCAGCGGATAACCGCAGTGAAATGCAAACAGAGATAAGAGAGAACTTTGATGCCAACTGTCCCAAAGAGCGACAGCGCTATGACTATAATGTCATTGTAACGACGGAAGTCCTTGCCGAGGGCGTCAACCTGCACCGCGCCAACGTCATCCTCAACTACGACACGCCATGGAACGCGACGCGCCTTATGCAGCGCATAGGCCGCGTTAACCGCATAGGCTCACAGGAAGCGAAAGTACACGTCTTCAACTTCTATCCTACAAGTCAGAGCAACGAGCAGATAAAACTCACACAGAAAGCATACGCCAAACTGCAGTCTTTCCATATAATGTTCGGAGAAGACAACAAAATCTTCAGCGAGATGGAGCAAATATCGGACGCCGATTTCCGCCGCCTCATAGAGGGTGAAGAATCTCCCTTTGCCGCATTCATTTCGGAATTGAAAAATTACAAAAACAACCATACAGAGCGTTACGATTACCTGAAACATCTCAAAGCAAAAGAGCTTGGCGGTCAGTTGCCGGGCGCAGAGTGTTCGCTTTTCATGATATCCACAGACAGCGGCAGGAACACGCTCTTCACAGTAAATGAAGAAGAGGAAGCTCTACTCACAACGCCTCTTTCGTTCATCGAAAAACTGCACATTGACGAAAATGCGGCATACACTGGACAGACAGACACTGCACGCTACACCGAAATCAGAGATAAAGTTATGAAAGCCTATAATCTGCATGTCGCCAAGAGCCACATCACCTCGCATAACATAAGTAAAAACATAAATGACGCGCTTGCCGCCGCCAACGAGATAGCAAAGCAGCTTGACACGGAAGAAGCCAAAGGCATGATGAGAGACGTAAACAAGGCGATACGCGGCGGCAATAAATTCGCTATCGACAAAATGAAAGAATACATGAAAAATAAAAACCAAGGCTCGCTATTTGGCGCCGAAATCACTGTTGACTTATGGGTAAAGGAAATGTTCGGCAAAATAAAGATTGAAGCAGCGCGGATGTACGGAGAACCTTACACCGCTATATACAGGATAAATTAAGGGGGCAGCAGGATGAAGCTGAAAACAGTGTTTGAAAGCGATTACATGGACTTTGACAGCTTTGCCATGGATGTCATTGAACCGATCTTCGGCAGCGGCTCATTTAAAACGTCAGACGCACAGCTGGATATGTTGCAGGGACAAAGCTACGCTCCTTCGGTAACGGAGAACATAATATCCTGCCTTTACATGGGCGATATAAAAGCCGGGACGCAAAACCCTCTTGAAGTTTACGACATCACTCTGCGCGACGGCGTGGATATCGCACGCTCGCGCGTAGGGATACAGCAGTTAGTGCGCAGTATGCTCCAGAATTACGCCCACGCTTTCATGATATTCCATTACGACAACTCAAAGGGAAAGGAATGGCGCTTTTCATACCTCTTCAAAGAGGCAACACAAAAGGACACGACCTCGGCAAAACGCTTCACATATTTATTCGGCGCGGCGCATCACTGCCGCACGGCGTCCGAGCGCTTCAACATGCTGGCGGGCAAGAGAGAGAAAAACGGCGAGATCAGCGACGCCGACCTTCTGGAAGCCTTCTCCGTCGAGGCTCTGACAAAAGAATTCTACGGCAAACTCTTCAAATGGTATGAATGGGCGACATCTGAGGAAAGTGGCGTTACCTTCCAGAGCGATTCCGGTGACGGCATAAACGTAAAAATGATTCGCCTCATCACGCGCCTGCTCTTCGTCTGGTTCATAAAGCAGAAAAAGCTCGTGCCGGACAACATATTCGATGAAGAATACCTGCGCGGCATACTGAAAAACTTTGACCCGCTGGCAACAGACAGCGGCTGTTACTATAACGCCATCCTGCAGAACCTCTTCTTCGCGACTCTGAACCGCGCCATCGTAGATGACGAAGGCAACCCGCGCCGCTTTGCTTCGCTGAAAGACAAGCGTGACCTGCGCAGCCTCTACCGCTATTCCAAAATGTTTTCCATTCCCGAAAGTAAAGCGATGGAGATATTTGCCAAAGTACCTTTCCTGAACGGCGGGCTCTTCGAATGCCTTGACAAATTCAAAAAGAACGACATCATGCAGGAAAGCGACCGATATCTTGACGGATTCACTCGCAATGCTGTCAAAACAAAAGGCAGATACAAATATCGTGCCTTCATTCCAAACAGGCTGTTCTTCAACAGCGACGAACAGCAGCCTGGCATCATCAATCTGCTGAAGCAGTACAATTTCACGGTAGAAGAAAATACGCCCCTGGATGTTCAAATCTCCCTTGACCCCGAGCTGCTGGGCAAAGTCTTTGAAAACCTGCTGGCCTTCTACAACCCCGAAACGCGGGAAACGGCGCGCAAAGCAACAGGATCATTTTACACACCGCGCGAAATAGTCGATTATATGGTATGCGAATCGCTCACCGCCTATCTGAAGGGCGCGGCGGCGCGTGCAAAGCGCCCGCTCGAAGAGCAGTATATCCGCAGTCTCTTTTCCGGCGAGGAACTTCCAAATTCGCTGAAAAACGACCCGAAAACACGCAGATTCATCGCCGAAGCTCTGCAAAACATCAAAATACTTGACCTTGCATGCGGTTCCGGCGCCTTCCCGATGGGTTGCCTAAACCGCATAGTGGACGCTCTCGAACATATTAGTGTCCCGCAAAGCCGCTATGAGCTCAAGCTGAGGATTATAGAGAACTGCGTCTACGGCGTCGACATACAGCCGATAGCTATGCTCATCTGCAAACTGCGCTTCTTCATCTCTATGATCTGCGAACAAACAGAGATAAACTTCGAAGACAAAGAGCACAACTTCGGCGTCAACCCGCTGCCGAACCTCGAAACAAAATTCGTCGCGGCAAATTCGCTCATTAATATAAAGAAAAAATCCCGCCAGAGCGGCCTCTTTGAAGACCCGGATATTAACAAAACTAAGTTGATGCTTATGGCTCTGCGCCACGAACATTTTTATGCCCGCAGTACTTATAAGAAGCAAAAATTACGTGATGAAGACGAATGTCTGCGGCAAAAGCTGGCTGACCTGCTGGAAGCAAACGGCGAATTCGCCCCTGAGGATGCGCGGCTGTTTGCCGGTTGGAATCCCTACGACCAGAACGCGGTTTCGCCATTTTTTGACCCTGAATGGATGTTCGGAGTGAAGGACGGATTCGACATCGTGATAGGAAATCCGCCTTATATACAGCTGCAAAACAACGGAGGCGAATTGGGAGAAAAGTACGAGCCACATAACTTTGAAACCTTTGTACGTACAGGCGACATCTACAGCCTCTTCTACGAAAAGGGCGGACAATTGTTAAAACAGGGCGGGCATCTTTGCTTCATTACTTCTAACAAGTGGATGAGGGCGGGGTATGGCGAAAAAACGCGCAAGTTTTTGTTCGAAAAAACCAACCCATTACAGCTTATTGACTTTGCTGGCGTTAAAATTTTTGAATCCGCAACAGTTGACACCAATATTTTGCTGTTTGAAAAAGCCGCCAACAAGAACAACACTCTTTGCTGCGTTACCAAAAATATGACAAAAAGAGGCCTCACAAATTTGAGCCTTTTCGTGCAGCAGCACGCTTTCGCCTGTCCTTTTACAACCTCTGACAGTTGGGTGATACTCTCGCCCATCGAACAGAGCATCAAACGAAAGATCGAAGCGGTGGGAACACCTCTGAAAGATTGGGATATAAACATCTATCGCGGTGTACTGACCGGTTGTAATGAGGCTTTCATAATAAGCACAGAAAAGCGTGATGAGATACTTGCTAACTGTCAAACGAAAGAAGAGCGGAAACGGACAGAGGAGATTATTAGACCGATTCTACGAGGCCGTGACATCAAACGCTATAGCTACGACTGGGCGGGACTGTGGCTGATTTATATACCTTGGCATTTTCCGTTACAATTTGATAATACTATACAGGGCTCTTCTGAAAGAGCCGAGAAAGAATTTTGCCAGCAATACCCTGCTGTTTATAAGCATATGTTGCAATACAAAAAAGAATTATCTGCACGAAACAAAGCGGAAACAGGTATACGGTATGAATGGTATGCTCTTCAGAGATGGGGAGCTAACTATTGGGAGGATTTCTTGAAGCCAAAAATTGTGTGGGGTGAAATTTCAGATATTCCAAAATTCGGATTTGACGCAAAAGGTGAAATGTATTGTGAAGCTACGTCTTTTCTTATGGTTGGGGATGATTTACCTTTCATTTATCTATTCCTCAATTCCACAATCTGCCTTTACCAGTTCTGCAAGATTGGTACAACAACAGGAGTGGGGACGTTGCGCTGGAAAAAATATAAAATTCAAGAAATACTAGTACCAACCGAATATGACAAAAAGGCCGTGCTAGATTTGGTTGAAAGAATCCTTGCAACAAAGCACGTAACTAATACCGCTGCCCTCAAGCTTAAAATCGACAGTTTCTTTTACGAATTATATGGTTTAACGGAAGTTGAAATCCAAGAAATAAAAGCATCCTGTCCCAACCTATTTCTTAATCAATTTCAACAAAACCAATAGCTTGTCGTTCTTCTTGGGTAAGTTTATACAAGTCAAATAACAGTTGGTCTATATTTATTGCTTTTTGTTTTGTATATTCTTTTTGAATATCTGAAACCAACACCTCAAACTGCATACCTATCTTTTCATTAGGTATGGGTACTGGTATTTTATCAAAGAAAATTTTACTCAACTCTCTTGTTTCGCCTTGTAATTCAGGGAAGGAGTCCCTAAAACAAAATTTGAACAAGGAAGAATTGAAAAATGCTGTTAGAAAAGCGGTATAAAGCCCAGTGACAATAAAACATTTTTGGTTTGTTATAAACCCTTTGCTATCATATACAAATGGTAAATATTTAGTCATATTTGGATATATGATCTTTGGCTTCAAGAAATCCTCCAAATAAGCGCAATTACGGAGATTGTAGGGAGTATCGCCTTGGTCAGCACGGTGGACAAGACGCTCACCATATTTGTCAAAGTGGCTTCTGAGAGTTGGGTAATCGTCAATCTTGATGCGCGGAATTTTGACTTGCCCGTTTTCCTTCACGCCGTTATGCGTGTTGATGAGCCACAGTCCCGCCCAGTCGTAGCTATAGCGTTTGATGTCACGGCCTCGTAGAATCGGTCTAATAATCTCCTCTGTCCGTTTCCGCTCATCTTCTGTTTGACAGTTGGCAAGTATCTCGTCGCGCTTGGCGGTACTTATTATAAATGCATCGTTGAAACCGGTCTTAATACCATAGTTTATCTGGATGTTCCAGTCTTTGAGCGGTGTGCCCGCAACCTCGATCTTTCGTTTGATGCTCTGTTCGATGGGCGAGAGTATCACCCAACTGTCAGAGGTTGTAAAAGGACAGGCGAAAGCGTGCTGCTGCACGAAAAGGCTCAAATTTGTGAGGCCTCTTTTTGTCATATTTTTGGTAACGCAGCAAAGAGTGTTGTTCTTGTTGGCGGCTTTTTCAAACAGCAAAATATTGGTGTCAACTGTTGCGGATTCAAAAATTTTAACGCCAGCAAAGTCAATAAGCTGTAATGGGTTGGTTTTTTCGAACAAAAACTTGCGCGTTTTTTCGCCATACCCCGCCCTCATCCACTTGTTAGAAGTAATGAAGCAAAGATGCCCGCCCTGTTTTAACAATTGTCCGCCCTTTTCGTAGAAGAGGCTGTAGATGTCGCCTGTACGTACAAAGGTTTCAAAGTTATGTGGCTCGTACTTTTCTCCCAATTCGCCTCCGTTGTTTTGCAGCTGTATATAAGGCGGATTTCCTATCACGATGTCGAATCCGTCCTTCACTCCGAACATCCATTCAGGGTCAAAAAATGGCGAAACCGCGTTCTGGTCGTAGGGATTCCAACCGGCAAACAGCCGCGCATCCTCAGGGGCGAATTCGCCGTTTGCTTCCAGCAGGTCAGCCAGCTTTTGCCGCAGACATTCGTCTTCATCACGTAATTTTTGCTTCTTATAAGTACTGCGGGCATAAAAATGTTCGTGGCGCAGAGCCATAAGCATCAACTTAGTTTTGTTAATATCCGGGTCTTCAAAGAGGCCGCTCTGGCGGGATTTTTTCTTTATATTAATGAGCGAATTTGCCGCGACGAATTTTGTTTCGAGGTTCGGCAGCGGGTTGACGCCGAAGTTGTGCTCTTTGTCTTCGAAGTTTATCTCTGTTTGTTCGCAGATCATAGAGATGAAGAAGCGCAGTTTGCAGATGAGCATAGCTATCGGCTGTATGTCGACGCCGTAGACGCAGTTCTCTATAATCCTCAGCTTGAGCTCATAGCGGCTTTGCGGGACACTA